>NZ_DBHKYV010000002.1:414541-634846 GCF_057315035.1 Cupriavidus sp.
GCCCCCCCCCCGCCCGCGCGCGCATATTTATGGGGGGGGGGGGCCGCCGGGCCCACAATCCCCAACACCTTTGGGGGGGCACGCCCGGGACTGAACTCCGGGGCTTCCCGCACATCTGGTGATCGGCCAGTCAAGCCATCCGGCGCCAGAGTGAGACGTTGCAGGGGTCGTCTCGGTAGTCGCTACGTGCTCGGACATGGCCATCGCGGCCGTGAATGAGCAGTTCGACTTGCCTCTGGCGGGCCTTTGCGGTGCCCGAGGTGATGGCTTCTTCCAGCGAGCGAAATACTTCGCGACCGTGTCCGCCGTCGGCTACAACTGCCCATTGATCCGCGGCAGCCACGACGTGAATGTTGTTGCATGACATAACTATTTCCTGATATCGATGTTGAGCAGCGTCAGCGATCGGTGCTAGCTGCCCGTGTCCTCCTTTTAGGCGGCGCTCGCCGTCACTCCTTCGTCTACGGTTTGCTGCTTGCGCAGTTCCTCGGTCGTCGTTCCCTTGCCGTTGGGAGCCCAACCCGGGGGCATCATCAGGTAGCCCATCGCATGGATCACGCTCTTTGACTGCATCATGTCCTTGCCCAGGCCGATCCAGTGCTCGAATTGGTTGACGAAAGGGTTACGCGTAGTGGTCGGGTGGACGAGGCCGAAGCGGCACGGCTCGTCTTCACGCTCTTCCACATAGGTGCCGAACAGTCGGTCGAAGAGGATCAGTACGCCGCCGTAGTTGGCATCGAGGTAATCGAGGTTCGAGGCATGGTGCACGCGGTGAGCCGACGGGGTGTTGAACACGTACTCGAACCAGCCCAACTTGGGGATCCAGGTGGTGTGCAGCCAGAATTGGTACAGCAGGTTCAGGCTCAGGGTGGAGAGCACGACTTCAGGACGTACGCCCAGCCAGACCAGCGGGACGAAGAACATTGAGGCCCCCAGGATCTTGCCAGTCCACCCGAGTCGGTACGCGGTGCCGAGCGTCAGTTCGTTCGGTGAGTGATGGACCGCGTGCGTGGCCCAGAAAAAGCGGATGCGGTGAGAGGCGCGGTGGTACCAGTAGTAGCAGAACTCCTGGCCGAGGAAAAGCAGCAGCACGGCGAGCGCGCTGTTGATCTCGACGGTGAAGATGCGGTGGTGCCAGGCAAACGCGAAGATCGGCGTGGCCAGCGACAGCGGCAGCAGCGCCATCACCTTGCGCCCGGCCATATCGGCCAGCGACAGACCCATCTCATGCCAGGGATAGGTCTTTCCTTGCTTGCGTGCCTTGCGGGCCAGAAAGAAGGCCTCGACCAGTGAAACTGCTACGACAAAGATCGTAGCGAGTAGGGTGATCCTGTGAAGGTTGTGCATGATCGTCCTTTGGTTGCGCGGTGACGTGGCTGCGTCGGTGAGCCAACTGTAGGAGGCGATCAGGTCAGACGCCATGTGGCAATTATGTCGGTCTATGTCATGGCACGCGGGACCGTGCGCCGCATGGGATAGCAGGTGTTTCCTTTGCGTGCGGACGTCCATCTGCTGCTCTGGGCTATCTCCAGGTCGTGTAACGGCGTGACATGTTTTTCACCGCGAAATTCTCGAGTCTCCAACCTATAGTTCGGTCCGTTGCCGCGCTGCACCGGCCCGGCAGAAATCAAATGAAGGACTTGTGATGACCGCTCGCTTCTCCCAAATCTCCCGTTTCCTCGCAACCGCAGCCGGCACCGTGATCCTGTTGGCAAGCGGTCAGGCGTTCGCTTCAACTGTTGTGGTGACGCCGGCGCCGGTGTATGTCGCACCTGCGAAGGTGGTTGTGTTGACATCCTCCGCTCCCTCGGCCTTAGGCCGCCGCCTGGTGGCGGAAAGGGAGGGGATTCCTTCTGCGCTATGCCGCGATGGCAGAGTCGCTTCGGTGGGTTCCTGCTGCTGACGGCCTGACAGCGCCGTTCACTTCACAGGCTATCCGGGCTGTGCTTGCGCACCCGAGCGAAGCGACGCTCGTGTCCTGCCCTTCGATCATTTCCAGACCTCTTGCGAGGATATTCATTGCGCCGACCACGTCGGCGTTGTTCTCGTAGCCGCATCCGACGCACCTGAACAGCGCCTGCGCCTTGCGATTGTCGGCCGAAATGTGGCCGCAGCATGGACAGGTGCGGCTCGTGTTCCGCGGCGGCACCGCGACGAAGTAGCCGCCGCGCCATGCCGTTTTGTACTCAAGCTGGCGACGGAATTCGCCCCAGCCCTGGTCCAGAATGGCCTTATTGAGCCCACTCTTTGCGCGGACGTTGCGCCCCGGCGCGTCGACCGTACCGCTGGCCGATCGCGTCATGTTGCGAACCTGAAGGTCTTCGACGGCGATCATTGCGTGGTTTTTGCTGATCGTGTTCGATGCCTTGTGGAGAAAGTCAGAACGCACGTCTGCGATGCGCGCGTGGATGCGTTGGATTCTGGCTTTCGCCTTCTTCCAGTTCGCTGAGCCCTTCACCTTGCGGGCCATGCGGCGCTGATACTTCGCGAGCCGCTGCTCGTGCTTCTTGAAGCTCGCGAGCGGCTCCACGAACGAGCCGTCGCTCGCCGTCGCGAAGCGGGCCACGCCCACGTCGATACCGACTGACGCGCCGTGCGGAACCGGTTGCTCGACCTCGCGCAGCGTGAGGATAGAGACGTACCACTTGCCAGCACGATGCGATACTGTGGCGCTGCGAACCTCGCCGAGCACCATCCGGCTGTTGCGGTAGCGTAGCCAGCCAAGCTTGGGCAGCGAAATGCGGCCGTTCTCGCGTTCGAGCTTAATTCCTTGCGGAAAGCGGAACCCGTCGCGTTCACCCTTGCGCTTGAAGCGTGGGAAGGCCGCACGCTTCTCGAAGAAGTTCGCATAGGCGCGTTCGAGATCCTTTAGGGTCTGCTGGGCGACCTGAGCGTGCAGTTCGGACAGCCACGGCGTTTCAGCGCTGTTGCGCCATTCCGTTAGCTGCTTGCACAGCCCCCCGTAGCCGAGCTTCTTCTCCCCACGCTCGTAGCGCTCCTTCTGCATCGCCAGTGCCTTGTTGTAGACGAAGCGGCATGCGCCGGCGAACTGACGCATCTTGAGCATCTGTTCGCCGGACGGCATGAGTTCGAACTTGAAGGCCTGGAGTCTTTGCATGAACCAATCCTATCAGGATTCCAGCGCCTGCAAGGACGCCTGTGGCGTCCGCGCTCTACATCCCCGCCATGAATGACGGGGCTTTCCGCGCGTCCCGGTAAAGCCAGCACCCAAAGTGGTCGTCAAGCCTGCTCCGAAGGTGGTGTATGTCCCCGTGGCGCCGCTCCCGACCGTGGTGGTCAAGCCCGCCCCTCGTACCGTCTACGTCGCTTCCCGTCCGATCTATGTCGTGCGTTGAGACCGTAGGCCCACAGGGCATTGCCGGCGGATGGGGCAGCGTGCACATGGCGGCGCATTTGTTTAGTGATGCGTCTGCCTCGCACGAAGGCCGTGACATTGGATGAAATAACTCGTGGCTGGCTAACCGCCCCATCGTTTTCCATACTCTGATCACCGCGCCGCAGCGCCATGCCTTCCGAGGGAATCAAGATGTCCTCCACGCTCCAATTCATTGCGACCCAGACCAAGCGCCTCGCCATCGTCGCCCTCGCTACCGGTGCGATGCTGACAGCCGGCTACGCGAACGCAGGTGTTACCGACCTTGCCCATGTGGGTCTATTGCAGACGGTGAAGGCTGACGTGATCTACGTTCATGCTTTCAATGCCGACGCTGGTCAGGTGCAACTTGACGGTGGCGTGATGCAGAGGATGAAGTCAATTGCCGCCGGCAACGGTTCCGCTGATTCGCAATCGCAAGTCGCCGCCGAGGCCAGAGAGCAAGTGGCCAGCGAGATCGTCCGCACGTTACGTGCGCAGAGCCTGAACGCAGTGCGCTTGGATGGACCGGCACCGGAGAATGCCAATGCGTTGATCGTCGAGGGTGATTTCCGGAAGATTGATGAAGGCACCAGCCGTCGTCGGCTGCTGATTGGCTTGGGTGCGGGCAAGAGCGACGTTGGCGTACAGGTGCGCATCTCCTACAAGCCAGCTAACGGCGCATCGGTGCCGCTACAGAACTTTGTCGCGAATGCTGATAGTGGCCATATGCCTGGCGCTGCAGAGACAGCAGGCGTGGGCGCTGTAGCCGGGCATGTGGCTGTGGCCGCAACTGCGGGATCTGGCGTGCACGGTGTGTCCGAGGCGAAGCGCGACACGATCTCTGCCGATGCCACGCGCCTGGGTGAGTCGATTGGCAAGCAAGTGGCTGCGGCTTGTGAGACGGAAGGATGGATGGCTGTGCCGTCTGCAAAGTGATAGCGGAGGGGCAACGCCGGATGACGGTGAAGTACCGACGATCACTGGGCCCTCCGCAGACGATACTGGCGTTCTATGACTGGCTGCGAAAAGACCTGCGCCTGCAGACCAGCGTGCCGCGCAGCAGTTCGGGCTTGGAAAACGCCTGAATGAGACATAGGCAATATTGGCGTGGCAGATTCGCGCCCTGCATTATATTGGCATAACAATATGCTAATATCTCTCGATGTCACATATTATCGACCGACTCTCCACTGTTCCCCTATATAGCCAGATCAAGGAAATCCTGATCGCTGAGCTGCAAAGTGCGGGGCGCGGTACTGCGCCGGCATTGACGGAAGCCAGCTTGATGAAGCGGTTTCACGTGAGCCGGGCACCAATACGCCAGGCGCTGAAAGAACTGGTGGATGAAGGCTACGTGGTTCGCCAGAGGGCCAAGGGAACCTTTCCGGTTCAGGGTGCCAATGTTCGCCTTCCTCCGGCTTTGGAACTCGGTGGGTTGACCCGTTACCTGACAGAGCAGGGGTTGAAACCCACCTCGCGCGTGACGGGACTTGAACGGGTAGCGCCACCTGAAGAGGTCAGGGACGCGCTCGGTCTCGAGGCGCCTGAGAAGCTGCTGTACGTTCAGCGGGTCATATCCGTCCAGGGTGCCCCGCTGGTATGGGCGCATACCTACCTGCGTACGCCGCCGGACTTTATTCCTGATGTCGAAGAACTCGAGCGGGTCGGTACAGTGTTCGCTCTGATCGAGCTGAGGCTTGGTGTGGTCTACACGCGAGGCGTACAGCATATCTGGGCTTCCGCAGCCACTCGGCAGGAAGCGAAAGCCCTTGAGATCAAAGTGGGTGCGCCTGTCCTTGTTGCTGTGACGACGTTGATGACCAGCGACGGCTCTGCAGGCGGCTGGCGGCGGGCCGTGCATCGTGCCGATGACTTCAAGTACGCGTTCGGCCTGAGTCGATGAATTTTCGACATCGACGAGATTCCCGCTCGATTCATTAAACCTCTTTGTGAATTGCAACGCGGCATTGAAGACAGAAAATCCGACATTCCATTATCGTTGTCACCATGCCAAAGCCACAGAAGAACCAACGTCAAATCCAGAAGGAAGCGACTCGTCAGCACATCCTCGCCGTGGCACTCGAACTATTTGTTTCGCGCGGCTACGTGGCCACGACCGTCGATGACATTGCTGCCGCCGCGAACACCACACGCGTCACCTTTTACTCTCACTTCGAGTCGCGCCGCGAATTGATGCGTGCTTTGATTCACGGACTCAACGACATCCTTGAGCGGCGTGACGAACCAGGTCGCAGCTCGACGGCAAGTTTGCTGGTAGCGGCGGTACGCGAAGGCTCACGCGAAAAACTGGGGGGCTGGCTGAACGAGCAGGCCGCTCGCTGGCCATTAATCAAGCCACATGTGCTGGCTGCCACCGAAGCTTCCGCTGTTGATCCCGAAATGCGCGCACTGGTTCGCGGCTGGATCGAAGAGGTGGTGGCGGACATCCGCGAGGGTCTTGATGCCGCTAACCGCTATGAACCGAAAACGCGGCATTTTCGCGGTGAACTGGCTTATGTCGCGCTCGACCAGACCGCGCTCTCCTGGATGCGCGGCGACCTGGACCTAACGACCGAACCGGCGCTCGAAGTGCTGACCGAGTTGTGGTGGAAGTTGTTGGGGGCGCCATGACTAGGGGATTACCCTGTCAGGGCATTCGTTTACTTTACACAGTGTAAAGTCAAATCAATAATGCAGGCCATGGTCAACAACGAGGAAAAGGCTTGTGACTATGGTCCCCCAATCCGGCATCGATCTATGGGCTGACGATGTGCTCGTCGATCCCTACCCGGCATACCGGGCTTTGCGTGAACTCGGCGATGTCGTCTATCTCACGCACTCGAAGCTCTACGCTCTGACTGGCTACGACGTCATCAAGAGCGCGCTTGCCGACCCGACGCGCTTTTCTTCCGCACAGGGCATTGGCTTCAACGATGGCGTGAATCAGGCCCTGCAGGGAACGTCACTCGCTTCCGACCCGCCGACGCATACCCAACTGCGCGCCGCCCTTTCGGAAAACCTCACGCCGCGGGCGCTGCGCGGTCTGGGCGAGAAAATCAGGGCCGATGCGCACGCCCTGGTGGCCCGCCTGGTCAAGCAACCGTCGTTCGACGCGATCGATGAAATCGCCCGGCGCTTTCCGATCGGAGTTGTCGCCGACCTTGTGGGTTTCCAGGGTGAGGCCAGGGCGAACATGCTGCGCTGGGGACAGGCCGCGATGGAAGTCGTGGGACCGATGAACCAGCGCACCGCAGAGAATTTCCCCATCGCGGGCGAGCTCTACGGCTACTGCTCGCAAATCACCCAGGACGCCCTGACTCCCGGCTCGGTCGGTTGGGGCGTCTTCGAGGCCGAGAAGAAAGGGGTGATTCCCGCAGGCGCCGCGAGCCACATCATTCACCAATATCTCGGTGCCGGTCTTGACACGACACTGGCCGCGATCGGCAACACCATCGCTCTGTTCGGACGTTTTCCTGAAGAGTTTGCCAAGGTCCGCGCGGATTTGTCGCTGGTTCCCTCTGCGTTCAACGAGGTATTGCGCTACTACTCGCCCGTCCACGTGTGGAGTCGCGTGGCCACACATGACGTAGAGGTGGGGGGCGTGAAGATCCCGGCCGGCTCGCGCATCGCAATCATTCTGGGCGCAGGCAATCACGACCCGCGTCATTACAAGAATCCTGAAGTCTTCGATGTGACCCGCAACCCGATCGACCATCTCTCCTTTGGCTACGGTCCGCACGGTTGCGCCGGTCAAGGCCTTGCCCGCATGGAGGGTGCGGCAATCATCGAGGCGCTCGCGACCCAGATCAAATCGTTCCGCATCGGCGATGTCGCCCGCGTGCCAAGCAACGTCACGGTGTCTTTCGACACCGTTCCTGTCGTGGAGTTGGAGGCTGCATGATCAAACTGATTCTTGATCGTCCTCGTTGCGAAGGCCATGGACTGTGCGAAGAGGTGGCCGCACAGCTTCTTCACATCGACGAAGAAGGCTATGCGGCCATCGATGTCAACGAGATCAACGATGCGAACCTCGCGACCGCCAAGGCTGCGGCGCGCGTCTGCCCGGTAGCCGCGCTCAAGCTCGTCGACGACGAGGCGACTTGATGAGCGTGCATCAAAAGAACGTGCCACGCGACATCGTGGTGGTGGGCAACGGCATCGCCGGTCTGACCGCTTGCGATACGTTGCGCGCCGAAGGGTTCGACGGCCGAATCACGGTCGTCGGTGATGAACCGGTCGCGCCATACAGCCGTCCCGCTTTGTCCAAGGCCCTGCTGCGCGACGGGGAGGATCTCACTTCGCACTTGTTGCCGGAGGCGACGCACGGCGCAGTCGAGCGGCGCGGAATCGCAGCCGTTGGACTCGATGTCGATCGACAGCGTGTGCGGCTCGCGGATGGCGAAGAGGTGCCGTATGACGCCCTGGTAATCTCCACTGGCACGCGCGCCAGGCGCCTGAGTCCTGATAGTCGAAGCGGAGAATACACCGTTCGCACGCTCGTCGATGCGCTGACGCTGCGGGCACGACTCGCGTCGAAGCCTTCGGTCGTGGTGGTGGGTGGCGGCCCGCTCGGCATGGAGATCGCTTCCGGCGCGATCGGGGCCGGATGTGCCACGACGCTGGTTGCAAAAAGGATGCCGCTCGCAGCCCAGCTAGGCACACTGCTCGCGACGCGGTTCCATGGTGCTGCGCTCGCGCACGGTCTCAAGATCGTCACGACTGACTCCGCGAAGGTTGTGACACGCGACGGTACACCCGTGGTGGCGCTTGGCGATGGCACGGTCATCGAGGCCGAGGTGATCGTTTCTGCCGTCGGCGATGTCCCCAATGTCGAGTGGCTCTCCACAAGCGGACTGCTCAATGGCGGTGCGCTCGTGGTGGACACACACGGTCTTGCTCGCCCGAATATCGCAGCCGCGGGAGATGTCGCTGCCTTTCCGCACGCGGGTCGCGTGGCACGCGTTCCGCTGTGGACGAGCGCCATCGATCAAGCGAAAGTGGCCGCCGCCGCGCTCCTCAGACCGGATGCTCCGCAACTCGCATTTCAGCAGTACTTCTGGACAGAGGCGTTTGGCATTTCTCTCAAGGCCATTGGGCCGACACCCGTGGTGGGTGAGGCAGAAGTCGTGGAAGGCACCGACGAGCGGGGAGTGCTTCGCTGGCGGCAGTCCGACGGTACAGCGACGGCGGTTGCGCTCGACTATCGCATACCGATTCCCAAGCTGCGCCGCATGACTGCGTGCAGTACGTAGGCATCGGGAGCGGTTGAAAAGCGGGTAGGACGTTCGGCAGGACCGCGGCAAGGCATTAAGCGCGCGTAGACCCCAAACCAAAAGACAATTTCTGCTTTTTACTTTGGCATAACAATAGAACATTGCAATGAATGAACGCGTGTCGCTTCGCGGTGGCATGACGGTTTTTCTGCCGGTGACGTGCTTTGCACCCCGGCGCTTTTAGGAAGCAAACATGTGCGTGAAACACAGCCAGGGCGTCCCGGAAACGACGCCACCATTCACCTCCCTCATCCTGGATCCCCCCAGCGGCAAGGGCGTCAATGCAACGCTGGTCAACACGGTGCTCGGCCCGGTCGACGCCAGGCGGCTTGGAGTCACGCTCCTCAGCGAATCGCTGCTGTACGTGCTGCCGGGCGCGCAGTACGGGTATGACATCCGGATCGATCGTGCCGAGGTGTTCGATGCCATTGCGGCGAAGCTGAGGGCGTTCAAGGCGGCGGGAGGAGGTGCCATCGTCGATGCGACGGGCATGTTCGAAGGACGTGACCTGCGTCTGTATGAGGCACTGTCACGCGCTACCGGCGTGCATATCGTTGCGTCCACGGGGCAGGGGCCCGAGGCCATGCTCGGTGGTTACTTCCTGACACCGCAGGCCAATCCCCCCACGCCTTGGCCGGCACACAAGTTCGCCGAAATGTTTGGGCGAGAAGTGAATGAAGGCATGGTGGTTCCGCGTCTGGAGCGCCGTGCGCCTGCCGGCATGGTGGCTACCGCGGTCACCCACAGCGGCATGACGCCGACTGACGGCAGTCTGGTGCGCGGAGCGGCTCGCGCCGGCGCAACGTATGGGGTGCCCGTGTTCATCCGCTGCGGTGCCGATGCACTCGAAGAGATGCAGTTGGCCATTGACGAGGACCTTAGCCCGGAACGCCTTGTCATGGGCGGGATGGATCGCCGTGACGCCGTCGCCAAGGGCTGGCCGATGGCAGTGGCACGCGCAGGCGCCCGGGTGGGCGTCGACCACATTGGCTCGACCGACCCGCGCTACCTCAGTGATTCCGAACGTGTGGCATTGATCGTCGCATTGATCGAAGCAGGCCATGCAGATCGCGTCCTTCTGTCTGCCAGCGCCACCGGGGTTTCGTTTGGCGAAGCCGGCAACGATCTTCCTTATTGCAACGTACTGACGAAGTTCGTGCCCATGCTCAGGGCGGCTGGGGTGTCTCAGGCACACATCGAACAAATGCTGATTACCAATACCGCCCAACTGCTGAGCGTCCATGGGGAAGACAAATGACACGCGTAAACACAGTGCTTGGCACGATCTCGGCTTCGGAACTTGGATTCGTTGCGATTCACGAGCACATCGGCTACGGCATGCCTGGCTGCGAGCTCGACAGCCGCTGGTGGAAGACGCCAGAGCAGCGCTATGAGGAAACGGTGCCCAAGCTGCGCCAGTTTCACGAGAACACGAAACCATGGGGGGCCGCAACCTTCGTGGAAGCGACGGGCATCTGCAACGGCCGCGACATCGACTACTACAAGTCCCTGTCCGACAAGACCGGCGTGCATATTGTCGCCAGCACCGGCTTTGTCGGAGGCGACACGGCATTGCCGTTCTTCGAGCGTGCGAGCGTCGAGTATCTGACCGACCAGTTCGTTCACGAGATCACGGTCGGCATTGGTGACACCGGCGCGAAGGCCGGAATCATCAAGGTTGGGGTGAGCCGCGGCTTCAGGATGAAGGCGCTCGACCTGCGCATCTACCGCGCGGCGGCACGCGCATCCCGCATCACTGGCGCACCGATCTTCACCCATCTCGCGGTCGATTCCGCACCGGCACTGAACATCTTTGCGGAAGAGGGGCTGCCCTGCCACCGGGTGTTGTTCGGGCATGCAGATGATGGCGTGAGCCAGGGGCTGATCAACGAGGAAGGTCTCCTGGCCGCGGGCGGGCGGATTGGCTTCGATACCTTCGGCTACGACCTTGAATTGCCCGATCCGCCGTTCTGGGGTCGCCACCGTCAGGAGCGCCTCGAACACTTTCTGGGATTCCTGAACAGCGGCCTGGTGAAACAGGTTCTTGCCTCGGCAGATGCGAATTGCTCGCCGCTGGGCTGGCCTGGTGTGAAAGGCCACACCGTGAACTATCTGTTCGAGCAGCTCTTGCCTGATCTGCGCGCCGAAGGCATCGAGGATTCGGTCATTGACCAATTGTTCGTGCATAACACGGCCGAGTTCCTGGCCCTGACGCCCAATCCCGCTCATTGAAAAAAGCCAACTACAGAGACACATGATGACACCCGGTACTTTGAAGAGTCTGAACATTGCCGTGATCGGCGCCGGATACGCTGGCGCAACCGCAGCGTTGGCCCTTAGCCAGCTCGGCGCAACGGTGACAGTTTACGAACAGGCGCAGGAAGTCAAAGAGGTCGGTGCCGGAATCGGCCTGCGTCCCTCCACGGTAGACCAGTTCCGCAAGCTCGGAATCCTGGACCGCATCGCTGCCGTGACCTCGGCTAGCGACTACTTTGAGATCCTGACGGCTCACGGTCAACGGATCGCCATGGAGGCGTGGCCCGAAAAGGAAGCCTTTGGTGCCACCACCCGCTTCGTGCACCGTGGCGACTTCATCGATACCTTGCTGGGTGTGCTGCCCGACGGCATGGTGAAGCTGAACCACCGCCTGACCAAGATCATCGACAACGGAAGCAGCGCCACTGCCGTATTTGAAAACGGCGTGACGGTGACCGCCGATCTGATCGTCGGTGCCGACGGCATTCGCTCGCAGGTGCGCCAGCATCTGTTCAGCGACCGGCCTCCGGTATTTGCAGGCGAACACGCCTATCGCGCAGTCATCCCGGCCGCAGACACCTACGGTCTGGTGGATGACGGCAACCTTCGCATGTACGTGGGGCACGGCACCAAGATCTACTTGTTGCCGCTGAAGCATCGCAACGAGGTGTCTTTTGACGTGACGTGTCTTGCGACCGACTCCACGCCAGCGCCTGTTCCGGACAAGCAGCAGTTGCTGAAAGTCGTGGCGGGCTTCGATCCGCAACTGGTGGCAATCGCCGAGGGGCTCGATATGGACAAGGTGAACCTGCGCGCCGTGTATGACATTGACCCCGTTCCTGCTTGGCATACCGACTCGGTGGTGCTGATTGGTGATGCGGCGCACGCGATGCTGCACCACCAGGGGCAGGGCGCTAATTCGGCGGTCCTGGATGCCGGCGCGTTGGCCGCCAACCTCGGTGAGGCTGACTCGATTCCCGCAGCACTGGCGCAGTACCAGGCTAGCCGCAAGCTTGTGACCGATGAGTTGCAGCGCCTGTCCCGTCAGAGCTGGAGCGAAGACGAGATCCAGACCGTCTTTCCGAGCCAGCATCAGGGCGAACTCGCCGCGAGGAGTTGAGTCATGGCATTGCATTCCACGGTTGCCCAGTTCATCGCCTCATTGCCGCCCCCGCCTTCGGGACCTCTCAACCCGGAAGCCATGCGAACGGCAGATGCGAGCCACGTTTCTCCGATGGAGAAACGACTCCCCTTGCATTCGGTAGTCGACAAGTCCGTGCCGACGCCCGCAGGTGATGTGCCCGTACGCGTCTACAAGCCGTCGGCGGCGGATACCCATCCGGTGCTGGTGTATTTCCATGGTGGGGCCTTCTTCCTCGGCAGCCTCGACACGCACGATCACGTTGCGCGCGCGCTGGCCGACGTCACGCAATGTGTTGTTGTCTCCGTCGGGTATCGGCTGGCTCCCGAACATGCTTTCCCGGCAGGGTTGCGCGATTGCTACGCCGTAGTGCAGTGGCTCGAAAGCAATGGCCGCGGCCCGGATAGCGGAATTGGCTGGGACGGCCAGACCCTGGCCGTGGCCGGTGACAGTTCAGGCGGCAACATCGCGGCTGCCGTCGCGGCGATGGCACTCGACGATGGCCTGCAATGCATCACGCACCAGGTGCTCTATTACCCGTCGCTCGACCTCGATTTCGATGTGGATCGCTACGAATCGCTGAAGACCAATGCGGTTGGCAACGGGCTGGAGACCGCGATGCTGAAGCCATTCAATGCGTTCTACATCGACAGCGGTGCCGACCCGGCCGACCCGCTCGTATCGCCCATCAAGCGGGAGGATCTTTCCGGACTGCCTCCGGCACTCATTGTCACGGCGGAATGTGATCCGCTGCGTGATGAGGGTGAGCGGTACGGCCACAACCTGGAGCGAGCGGGAGTTCCGGCAACCGTACGTCGCTACGAATCGGCAGCGCACGGGTTTGTCCAGCACTTCTCGTGGCTGCCCGAGTTCCAGGGGGTGTTTGCCGAGACCGCCGATTTCATCAGGAACGCTCGATGACGAAGACCGTCGATATCCACCCGCTGTTCTCTCAGTGGGGGCGGTTTGGCCTCTACAGTTTTTTCATCGACGGAAGCGAACCAGCGATTGTCGATACCGGCATCGCATCGTCGCCTGCCAGCGGCATCGCACCGGCCCTGAAGCAACTGGGCCGGCGCATCGAAGACGTGCGCTGGATTCTCCTGACGCACGGGCACATCGACCACATCGGCGGTGCCCATGCGCTGTGGGAGCTCACCGGCCGGAAAGCCAAAGTCGTGATCCACGAGGCGGACGCACCGTTCCTGCGTTCGCGCCGCACCCATGTCGACGAATACCTGGAGGGTCGTGGTCGCTATATCGACGATCCGGAAGGGGAGGCCCGGTTGACGGCGGTCTGCCAGGCGGCCGTCTCGGGAGAAATGGAACCCGACGTGCTGGTTCGCCATGGCGACGAGATTTCGCTTGGGCCGGATGTCACGATTACCGTGCATTCCATGCCGGGTCACACGGCTGGCTCGGTGGCCTATGTGGTGGAAGGGCAGCGCGATGTCTTCGCGGGCGATGCCGTCCAGATCCACGGCGCGGCCAATGGATTTCCGAGCTATGCCGATCCCGATGCATACCGCGCCAGCCTGCTGCACCTGCGTGACCACGTCAGGCCAAACCGCCTGTTCCTCGGCCATCCCTATCGCAGCCAGGGTGCCGAATCACTGGGCGTCGTGCTCGATCGCGAGCAGGCGGCAGCAAAGATCCAGGAAAGCCTCGACATCGAGGCGCGGGTGCGTGCTGCTACCGAGCAACAGGGCCTCGACGGCCCCGCTGTTGCCAGGGCCTCCTGTTCGCCGTTCTGTTGCATCGCGCATCACCTGCGCTATGAGGGCGATCCATCGCTGGAACCTTCACCGTTTTTCACCACCATGCACGGCTACTTCCACAAGGGTTATCGGTCATGATCGTTGTACACAAAGACCTGCGCGTACCAATGCGCGACGGGATTCATCTGGCCGCCGATGCCTACCATGGCGAAGGCGATACGCCACGACCGGCGCTGGTTGCACTCAGCCCCTATGGCAAGGAACTGCAGGCGCTGGCGCTTACCGTACCGCCGCAACGGCGCCCGTCTCCACTGTGGGACGGCTGCATCGAGGCGGGTGACATTGCGCGTGTCGTAAAGGAAGGCTACGTGCATGTGATCGGGGATGTGCGTGGCTCCGGTGGTTCCGAAGGAGAACACATCGGCAACTACAACGCCGGCGGCGTGCCACTGGGTCAGGATGCCTACGATTTCATCGAGTGGGTGGCCGCGCAGCCGTGGTGTAACGGCGTGGTCGGGATGATCGGCATTTCGTACTTCGGCTCCATGCAGATCTTTGCGGCAGCAGAACGTCCCCCGCATCTCAAGGCAATTTTCGTCAGCGGCGGCCATTTCGATTTCTACGAGACCACCTATCACGGCGGCGTCATGTGGTTCATGCCACGAGCCGCGCGCGAGGGCCGTGGTGGCGATTCGGGCTGGGCCTTCACCCACCGTCACATGTCCCGCATGCTGGAGACGTACCCCGAGGACGAAATCAAGCGGCGTGTGGCCGAGCGGCTGGCCGACCCCGACGTGGCGGCCTGGCCCAATCTGGTGCATGTGCTGAACTATCCGATCCACCATGAATCGTGGTTCGACATCATCACCAACCACCTCGACGGCGAGTGGTATGAAGAACAGAACCCGATCAATCTGGCACGGAACATCGACATCCCCGTGTACCTGCAGATCAACCAGGGTCGCGGTTGGACTGTAGACGGAACGATCGAGCTCTTCGACGTGCTGAAAGGCCCCAAGAAACTGGATATCGGGCCATACCCGCCGATGCAGACGCGCCCGTGGGTGGACGAGCACGACACCATGTTTCGCTGGTATGAATACTGGCTCAAGGGTATCGACAACGGCATCATGGATGAGCCAAAGGTGAGGGTGCATGTCGAAGGCAGCCGCCAGTGGATGACGGGTGACCACTGGCCAGTCACGCCAGTCGAATACCGGCCGCTGTACCTGCGTACCCGTGGCAAGCTGGCGTTCGAGCCCGAGCCCATGGGCGTGGACCATGCGCATCCCGAGGGCTTCTATCAGGCGCCGCTGACCGTCGTGGACAAGGTGGAAAAGCTGACGTGGTCCACCGAACCCTTCCAGACCGCAACGTCGGTGCATGGCGTGGGTGCTGCGCATCTCTACGCTGCCATCGATCAGGACGACACCAACTTCATCCTGCGTCTGTGGGACGAGGCACCGTCCGGCAAACGTCAGCTTGTCACGACGGGCTTCCTCAAGGCATCGCATCGGGAACTCGACGAGCGGTCAAGCGACGGCAATCCGTATCACCCGCACACGCGCAGCGTGCCCGTCGAGCATGGCGTGATCAACGAATACGTCATCCGGCTCTATCCCTTCGCCAATGAATTCAAGGCTGGGCACAGGTTGGTCGTCGAGCTCATGTGCAATGAGCCACTGGTGGATGAGCACAACTCCCTGTTGCCGCCCGACGCATTTCACCTGCCGGTTGGGCGGCCAGTCACCCACACGATCTATCGCGACGCTACGAATCTTTCGCGTCTGATGCTGCCTTTTGCATCGTCCCCGAAGTAGGCAAAGGTTCGTTCACCGCAGGGGAATCGATCAGAGCCAATCCTCAGGAGAGCGGCTGCAAAGCCGTTTCTCCTTGCAGTAGCAAATAAAGAAATTCAAATATCTAGGAGACAAGAATGATCAATGAAGCGAGGTATCGAAGCAGGATTGGGCGCTACAAGCAGGCGATTGGGGGCGTTGCATTGGCTGCAATGGCGTGCGCAGGGCAGGCGTCGACGTATCAGCCGGCCGGCATCAATCTTGGCGCGACAACGTTCAACGACGGGTTCGGCCGTATGGACCCGGGCTGGACATCGATTCAACTTCTCCAGTTCAAGCACAACACCCGGTTCTATACGAATACCGGCGCGCAGAGCTCGGCGTTCAAGGATGCACAGCTCAATGCGTTCGTATGGATGCCGCAACTCGCCTATACGTCGCCGATCCAGGTGCTTGGCGGCGCGCTCGGTTTCACGGCGATGCTGCCGGTCACGTCGCTGAACGCACACTCCACCGAGTTCAGTCCCTATGCACCGACGCTGACTGCGCGTTCGGGCTTTGGCGATGTGACGTTCGGCCCGTTCCTGCAAATGCCGCCGGTGATCCGAAACGGTCGTCCGGTTTTCGTGCAGCGTTTCGAGTTCGACGTGATCGCGCCAACGGGTGCCTACGATCCGAACACGCTGGTGAATCCGAGTTCGGGGTTCTGGTCGCTGAATCCGTACTGGTCGGCAACCATCCTGCCCACGCCGGAGACGGAAGTGTCGGTGCGCATGCACTATCTGTACAACATGAAGAACACCAACCCGGGAATCAACAATCCATTCCAGGTCCCGGGCATCGCGAACTTCCAGGCCGGTCAGGCGGTGTGGGCCAACTTTACTGCGTCCTACAAGATACTGCCGAACTTCAACGTCGGCTTGAACGGCTACTGGTTCCGCCAGCTCACCGATGACCGTGTCAATAGCGCCACCCAGCCGGCCGCCCGCACGCTGAACCTCTCACTGGGTCCCGGCGCCCAATGGACCATCGACCACAAGAACTTTGTGTTCGTGAATCTCTATTTCCCGGTGGTGGAGCGCAATACGTACTCCGGCACTCATATGAACCTGCGCTGGATTCATACGTTCTGACCAGGAGATGAACATGCGGAAGGTCCGCGATTTACCAGTCATCGAGAGTGCTCGCGGTATAGCGGCACTGATGGTTTCCCACTGCGCAGGCATGTTGGACTTGATTGCACTGCCGTTATGGGTAGGTACGCTGGTTGCACATTATCGATTCAACCCCCAGCAGGCCGGAACACTGCCGACCCTGTTCCTGATCGGCGCATCGTTGTCCAGCATATTCTTTGCCTCACGATTCAACCGCTTGATGGCAAAGTGGGCTGTCGTGACTGGCTTTGCTGCGGCTGCACTGGCCTTCGTACTGTGTTTCGGTCAAACGACCTTGGCCGTGCTGGGCCCCCTGCATTTCGTCGGCGGCCTGGCAGTGGGAACCGCGCTGAGTGCCACACACGGCACGATTGGACGTGCGCTCAATCCTCATCGGGTATTTGCATGGGCCGGGCTGGCTATCGGCGTATTCGGCATCGCCTTTCTCGGCGGCACGCCGGGGATACTGGCCAGGCTCGGGGGCGCGACGTTGTTCGTTGTCTTTGCCGGAATCATGGGGCTTGCGGCCCTGATGGCGCTCCTGTTTTTCCCGCGTCCTAGCCGTCAGATTGCGGAGGATCGCCACGAGCCCCTTGATCCAGTACCGCCACTCTCCCGCGCGGTCTGGTATTCGATCGTCGGCATCGCACTGCTGGCGATGACTCAGGCCATGACGCTCAGCTTCTACGAGCGAATTGGCATGGAGCGAGCCTTTGGCCGGGAGATGGTAACGCTGGCGCTAGTGATTTACGGCATCGTCACGTTGTTTCCGGCGCCATTGGCCGGTCTGCTTGAGAAGCGCATCAAGGCCACAACGGTGATCTCGATCGCGCCGATCATGCAAGCTGTGTTTGCCATGGTGGTAACGCACACCGGAATCTATCCGTTGTTCGCCGCTTCAGGGGCGCTCATGGCATTCACGATTCTGTTCACGCACACCTACGCTTTTGGTCTGCTCGCACGACTGGATTCCACTGGACGCGCGGTGGCGGCCACGCCGGCCATGCTCATGGCGGGCGCAGCCATTGCGCCGTTTCTTGGCGGAACACTTGTCAAATTCGTCGGCTTCAGTGCGATTGGCTACGCTGCCGTTGTCCTGGTCGCCGTCCAGCTATTGTTGTTCAACCTGACTCGCCGGGCGGTGCGGTGTGAGTCATCGACCGAGCAAGTTCCAGCAGTAATTCAATCAGGTATCTGATGATGGGGAGTGGGTGTGCTGCCCGCTCCGATGACGCACCGTTTCAAGTACTACAGGTAACCAACATGATTCCCGTCACTATCCTGACCGGCTTTCTCGGCAGCGGTAAAACCACTTTGCTCAAGCGGATCCTGAATGAAGATCACGGCATGAAGATTGCCGTGATCGAGAACGAGTTTGGCGAAGAGAACATTGATAACGACATCCTCGTGCAGGATGCGAGCGAACAGATTATCCAGATGAGCAACGGCTGCATCTGCTGTACGATTCGCGGCGACCTGTCGCGCGTGCTGATCGATCTAGCGACCAGGAAGCAGGGCGGTGAAATGGATTTCGACCGCGTGGTCATCGAAACCACCGGCCTGGCCAATCCCGGCCCGGTCGCGCAGACATTCTTCATGGACGACCAGATCGCCAGGGAATTCCTGCTCGACGCCGTCATCACGCTGGCCGATGCCAAACACGCGAACCAGCAGCTCGACGAACACGAAGTGGCTCAGCGCCAGGTCGGCTTTGCCGACCGCCTGTTCATTACAAAAGCTGACCTGGTCGACGAGAATCAGGTGGCCGACCTGCGCCACCGTCTACTGCACATGAATTCCAAGGCGGCGATCAAGGTCGTCAACTTCGGTCAGGCGGACATCAAGGAAATCTTCGATCTGCGCGGTTTCAACCTGAATGCGAAGCTTGAGATCGATCCGGACTTCCTGGGTGACGATGAGCACACACACAGCCATGCTCACGCCCACTGCGATCACGACCACGGCCAGTGCGACCACGACGATCATGCGCACCACGACGACAAAATCAAATCGTTCGTCTACCGCAACGACCGACCGTTCGACCCGGTCAAGCTCGAAGATTTCCTTGGCGGCATCCTGCAGGTTCATGGCGAACGTCTGCTGCGCTACAAGGGGGTCCTGTATATGAAGGGCGTCGAACGCAAGGTCGTATTCCAGGGCGTGCACCAGATCATGGGAAGCGATCTGGCTGCGAAATGGCAACCCGCGGAGAAAATGACCAGCAAGATGGTGTTTATCGGCGTGGAACTGCCGCAAGACCTGATTGCCGCCGGTCTGGACGCCTGTCTGGCGTAGCGCCTGTACTGCGGTAGTGCGACTGACTCCCTTCAAGCGCGCTGTAGGGCTCCAGCGGAGCCATGGGCTCCCTTCTCAAGCCTGTGTTGTTCGGGTGATCAGAGATTGCACGGATCTTGTTGGCAACTGCGCGGATCTTTTGGTGTGTGAAGGCTGGCATCCGGGCCATCAGACTGCAGGACAATGGAGCGATAGGGAGTAGCGATCGGCGCAGCCAAACGCTCAATAGGAAATGCATTTGCCAAGTGCACCGCGCCGATCATCTAGATGCACGGTCGATCGAGTTCGCCCGAAGTTGACGTAGGCAAAGTCTGCTTCCGACCCCAAGGGCGTCATTCGATTGCATTGAACCGATTGGCTGAAACAGGCAGGAAACCGGCCAATGATGGAGTGGGGCGAAGTAAGCTCACTCTGGCTAACCACGCGGGTTTCCGGGCGGCCTCCATTTCCCTCGTAGCAAATCCGTAGCGCTGGCGTCGGCGTCCCGGGCAATTTCCTCTTTCAGATCGGGCGGCGGCGGCGCGAAGGCACGCACCACGCCAGACACGTCCAGCGCGCAGTAGCCTCTTTTTAGCAGTTCCACCAGGACGGTTCGCGGGTCGATGCCCGCTAGGGGCATGTCGGCCGTGATTTCCGTCCAAGCTTCCGAGTATGGTGTGCCGAGCCAGAGCCGGACCAGCAGGGGGCAGCGGCTCAGATCCCGGCTACGCGGGAGGATCAGCGCGCGATTGCCGCAGCGCAGCAGGAGGATGTCCATGTTGGGGAGCCGGAAGAGGCGGAGCCGGTGACGTAAGCCGGCCCGCGGGCAGGAAAAACCGCCATCTGGGCAGATTGCGGGCCGCTTCAAGCTATCGCTCCCCGTACAAGGGCAGCTACTCCGAGCATAGGTCAAACGCCGGCGTGCGGCGGCAATTTCGGCACTTCCGGGAGGCGATGCGCGATGGGTTCCGCCGTCTGCTGGATATCGGGCCGTGAGGCTGTTACCTAAGTTTTCCTGCGAGGAGACGACATGGTCTTGCACTGCATGGAGAAGGACGGCGTTACGCGCTCGAGTACGAACCACGTGATTGCCGAACTTGCGGGTAACTGGAGCATTCCCAATGGCGGGCCCGGGGTCGGGAAAAGACGTCTGGGTTAGCGTAGTGCTTCCATTCGTGCGTAGAAGTCATCCACCTGCTGCTGTGCAGTACGCCGCATCGTCTCGTTGCAGACGTTCAGAATGGTCGTGTCTTCCTGGGCTCCAGCCTCGCCAACTTTTCGTGAGGTGTCCTGCACGAACTTGCACGAGGGATCCATTGTCCGGCAGGCTCGGGCAGCGTACCGAACGGGTACAGTCGGTCGTCGCTGATCGGCATGATGCCGAGGCGCTTGCCGGTGCCCATCATCATGATCTTCGCGGTGAGGTCCTTCGGCCGGTTGTGTACGCTGCGCCAGACACCGAGTCCGGTATATACCTGTTCCAACGGACCCGTGACCAGGCGTCGGATCTCCGAGCGAATACCGTCCGCCCCAACCACAAGATCGTATTGGCCAGAGGTGCCATCGGAGAGCGTGACATTGACGTGGTCCTCCGTGTCCTGATCGATCTGGACGGCAGTGCTGCCTAGGCGGATATCGACGCGCAGCGCCTCGAGCCGGCTAGCGAGGATGCGATGCATTTCGGCCCGACGAATGCCGACGATAGGCGGAATATCCGGATGCGAGGAAGGATAGTAGGTATCGGTGATTGGCGCGCCGCGCTCGTCAAGGTAAATCTTCCGTCACTGCGCGTTCGGCCTTGCATGCGGAAAGGATTCGGCTTAGGACGTCGTGCGGTCCGGGGTTCATCGTTCGGGAAGCGAGGCGCTTGGATGGGCCATGGGATTCTAGCGCAGCACCTTTGGCGGCCGGGACATGGCCGCTTTGGTCGACTTCGGCCATGGGCGAAGTCGACGTTAAACGTCAGTAACTGACCCGATAGCTGCCGCTACGGGTTGGGAGTCCGCGAAGCGACGAGTACACGAGCGATGGATGCAGGCGATACGTATCGCGTGCCGATCGACGTACGCCTAGTGCTCTGAGCGCGCGGTACAAACTTATCGCGTCCAAACAGCCAGGTTGAGGCGGCATTCCACGCTCGCCTGGGTGTCTCTCGGCATAAGAGGAGCCGCCCGGAATTGCCGCGTAGAACACGAATACTTGTTCGCAGACCAGTGACCAGCCAGTAGGCCAGCCCAGTCTCGCGCGGTAGATGCCAGCCCCGCCTACTCCAGCTTGACCCCTGCGCCGGTCACCACCTTGTTCCAGCGGACGAGCTCCGCATCGATGTGCGCGCCAAGCGCCGCCGGCGTCGAACCCACGGGCTCATAGCCATTGGCCGCTATCTGCGCGCGCAGTTCGGGCTGGGCCAGCACGGCGGCAATCTCGCTGCTAAGCTTATCGACGATGTCGCGCGGCGTGCCGGCTGGTGCCAGGATGGCGTACCAACCGTTGATATCAAAGCCGGGCACGCCGGCTTCGGCCAGTGTGGGTACGTCTGGGGCCATGGCCGCACGCTTGGCGCTGGTCACGGCCAGCGCCCGCATCTTGCCCGCGCGGATCTGCGGCATCGACGTTGAAATGCTGTCGAACGTGAGCTGGATATCGCCAGCCAGCATGGCATTGACCACCTGCGCGCTTCCCTTATAGGGCACATGTGTCATCTTCACGCCCGTCATTGAATCGAACAGTTCGCCGGCCAGGTGTCCCGTATTGCCATTGCCGGCAGAGCCGAACGTGATCTTGCCGGGTGTGGCCTTGGCCTGCGCAATCAACTCGGCCACGTTGCGTGCCTGCAATGACTGGCTGCTGGCCAGGATCAGCGGCAGGTTGGCCACAAGAGAGACCGGCGCGAAATCCTTGCGCGTGTCGTACGGCAGCTTCGGATACAGACTGGGATTAATGGCGTGCGCGGCGAGCACCATGATTAGCGTATAGCCGTCCGGTTTGCTACGTGCCAATGTTTGTGAGGCAATCGTGCCGCCAGCACCGGGACGGTAGTCGAGCACGATCGGTTGCCCCAGCCGCTCTTGCAGCTTCGCACCCAGCGGGCGCGCCAGCAGGTCGGCACTGCCGCCGGGCGGATAGGGAATCAGTAGCTGGATGGGCTTGGCCGGCCATGTGTCGGTGGCGTGTGCGATGCGCGGTGCGGCCACCGCCAGCAGTGCACCAAGCATGATTGCTGCCGTGGCGCGCGGTTTGCCAATGGTTCTTGTTGTCATGGTGTCTCCCCTCGGTGAGCGACCGTGTCAGCGGCCTGTGCGCAGCACGCGATGATCGTTGGCCAGCGTCAATGGCGCAGCCGTCAATGCCTGGACCGTCTCGAACGAAACGCCCTCGACCAGTCCGGTCACCATCAGGCCGCTACCGGGCTGTACGTCGATCACGGCCAAGTCCGTGTAGATGCGATCCACCACGCCCAGGCCGGTCAGCGGATAGCTGCAGTCCGCCACGATCTTTGGCTGTCCGTCACGGGTCACGTGTTCCATCATTACGAACAGCTTCGCGGCACCAACGACGAGGTCCATCGCGCCGCCCACGGCGGGAATGGCATCGGGCTCGCCCGTCGACCAGTTGGCGAGGTCGCCGCCGGCCGATACCTGGAAGCCTCCCAGTACAGTGATGTCGATATGGCCGCCGCGCATCATCGTGAACGACACCGCGTGGTCGGAGATTGAGGCGCCAGCCAGCAGGCCGACCGGCTCCTTGCTGGCGTTGATCAGGTCGGGGTCGGCTACTCCATCGCGAATGACCGGGCCCATGCCGAGAATGCCGTTCTCGCTATGCAGCACAATCTCGCGATCGGCGGGCAGCTGGTCAGACACCAGAGTGGGCATGCCGATGCCAAGGTTGACCACGCTGCCATCGGGAATGTCGTGCGCAACGATGCGTGCGATTTGCATGCGAGACAGGCGCGGCAGCCCATCGGAACGAATGGAGCTGTCATGCGGCATGCTGAACTCCCGGGTTGGCTAGCGCCACGGCCTGGACGAAGATGCCAGGCGTCATTACGTGCTGCGGCGGCATCTCGCCCAACGGCACGATATCGTCCACCTGGACGATGGTGTGGCGCGCAGCCGTGCACATCACCGGCCCGAAATTGCGGCCCGCGTAGCGATAGGTCAGGTTGCCCCACCGATCGGCGCGATGCGCCTTAACCAGTGCGAAGTCGCCGTGCAGCGGTTGTTCGAGCACGTGGCCAGTGCCGTCGATCACACGTGTCTCCTTGCCTTCGGCCAGCGCCGTGCCATAGGCGGTGGGCGTGAAGAAGGGACCCAAGCCGGCACCAGCGGCACGCATGCGTTCCACCAGCGTGCCCTGCGGCACGCATTCCAGCGCTACCTTGCCCGCGCGATACGCTTCGATGAAAGCCTCGGCATTGTTTGAGCGCGGATGCGAGCAGATGACCTTGCGCACGCGGCCCGCCCGAATCAGCGCGGCAATGCCAGTGTCGCCGTTGCCCGCGTTGTTATTGACGATGGTGAGGTCGCGCGCACCGTGCGCGAGCAGGGCATCAAGCAGGGCGCCGGGAATGCCGGAGCCACCGAAGCCGCTGACGAGCACTGTGGCACCATCGCCAATGGCTGCCACCGCGGCTTCCAGGGACGGGACGATCTTGTCGATCATGAAACCTCCTGAGGCTGCCGTTGACGGCTTATTGCTGCGGAATGCCGGTGTCCTTGACTACGCGCGCCCAGCGTTGGCGCTCCTCGTCGATGAACTGGCCGAAGTGCTCGGGCGTGTCGCCGCCCGCCTGACCGCCCAGTTCGGCCAGCCGCAACTTGACCTGTGGCTCGGCGAGTGCCGTCGCGGCGGCCTTGTGCAAGTGGGCAATCACGGCCGGCGGCGTGCCGGCACGGGCGACCAGCCCAAACCATGCGGTGACCTGGAAGTCGTCGAAGCCCACTTCCTTCATGGTGGGCACGTCGGGCAGTTCGGCCACGCGCGCGGCGCTGGTCACGGCCAGCGCACGCAGCTTGCCGGCCTGGATCTGCGGCAGCGAGCTGGGCAGGTTATCGACCATCATGGTCACCTGGCCCGCCACCAGATCCGCCACGGCGGGTGCGGCGCCTTTATAGGGCACGTGGATGACGTCGATACCAGCGCGTTTGCGGAACAGCTCGCCAGAAAGATGCACGGATTGGCCCGTGCCGGATGACCCGAAGGACAACTGGCCGGGCTGTGATTTGGCCATCGCAACCAGTTCCGCCACGTTGTGCGCAGGCACCTTGGCGTTGACTACCAGCACATTGGGGACCGACACCACCAAGGTGATCGGCGCGAAATCCTGCGGCTTGTATGGCAGTTGCCGGTAGAGGGCGTAGTTGATGGCGTTCGGGCCGATATTGCCCATCATGATGGTGTAGCCGTCGGCGGGCGCCTGCAGCAGTGCCTGCGATCCGATGATGCCGGCCCCGCCGGCGCGGTTGTCCACCACAATGGGCTGGCCTAGGATCTCGCTCATGCGCTTGCCAACGAGCCGCGCCGCGATATCGGTGGTGCCGCCCGGCGCTGTGGGTACGATCAGCCGGATGGGCCGGTCGGGCCAAGCCGCCTGCGCGCTGCCCGCCATGCCGAACGAGAAAACCGTGGCCGCAACCCATGCGGCCGCCAGACGGGGGATACCCATCGTCTTGGTCATTCCTGTCTCCTTGTGCGGCGCTGGCCCGTCTGGTTGCGGCGGCGCTTACCGTCGTCTTTTTTAATGTCGTGATGCGTGACCTACGATAGGCCCCGGCCCCGGACAAGGGAATTCATGATTCACAAAACTGGGCTTCGGTTTCGTGGAAGGCGGTGCGAGCGATGTAGGTCAGGGATGGCCGGGGCTGGCCCCCACGGTCTTGAAGCCGTCCAGATGCAGGCTCATTAGCCCACGACGGCGCCCTTGATATCGAGCTTGTTATTGATGCTCATGACGCGCGCCACCATCGTGGCGGCCCTAAGACCTCGCCGGGGCGGCGATTTGCGTTTCTGAGCTGAAGGCGATTGCGCTTGGAGCGAGGTTGGACTTCGTTGGTCGCCCCTTTAACGCTGCCGCCAGCGTCGGGGGCGAGCAAGGTGTGGCGCATGCTTCAGATAGACATGGGACGCAACGCTTGGTCCGTAGAAAGGCAGAGAGGACTTCGCACCGTACGGAGTGGAAATGAGGGGGGCCTCGATGCTCCGCGCAACGCCCGCTGTCCCGCTGGTCAAAGACGCACGTCATCCCCTTCTATGAGACGTCTTCCTTTTTCGCCAGTCGGAGATGACGTCTAAAATATGTCTGGTTCTGCGGCTGTTTCCCCGAACGATGATTCGAGAAAATCCATGTCGCAACCCTCGTTGGCCTGACGAATGTGGTGGCTGAACATCCAGCCATAACCACGGCCAAATCGTGGCGGCGGCGCTGTCCATTCTGACCGGCGTCGCGCAAGTTCATCGTCGGAAACGTCCATGGAGAGAGAGCGGCTCGGCACGTCGATGCGGATGATGTCGCCGGTACGCACCAGTGCCAGGTTGCCACCAACGTACGCCTCTGGCGCAACATGCAGAACGCACGCGCCGTAGCTGGTGCCACTCATGCGAGCGTCAGAGATGCGCAACATGTCCCGCACGCCCTGCTTGAGGAGCTTCTTGGGAATCGGGATCATGCCCCATTCGGGCATGCCTGGTCCGCCCTTGGGTCCCACGTTGCGAAGGACGATGACGTGGTCGGCCGTTACGTCGGCGTTCTCGTCTTCAAGCATTGTTTTGAGGGCAGGGTAGCTGTCAAAGACCAGCGCAGGCCCGCTATGTACCATCAATCGCGTGTCCATGGCCGCGGGTTTGATCACACAACCGTCCGGTGCCAGATTGCCGCGAAGCACAGCCAGCGAGCCTTCCGCATAGACGGGATTCTCGAGTGGACGAATCACATCGTCGTTGAACACGCGCGCATCGGCGATATTCTCGCCCAGTGTTCTCCCGGTGACGGTTAGGGCGTGGAGGTGGAGACGGTTGCCTAGTGTCTTCATCAGCGCCGGCAGACCGCCGGCGTAATAGAAGTCCTCCATCAGGTACTGGCTCGTGCCACTCGGGCGCACGTTTGCCAGCACCGGCACCTCCCGGCTAATGCGGTCGAAGTCGTCCAGGCCAATGGCGTGGCCGGCGCGCCGCGCCTGGGCAATGACGTGGATGATGGAGTTGGTCGAGCAGCCCATCGCCATGGCCACCGTGATGGCGTTCAGGAAGGCGTCATGGGTTTGGATGCAAGCGGGCCGAAGATCTTCCTGGACCATCTCGACAATGCGACGACCGACCTGGGTCGCCATGCGTTGATGGCCCGCATCCACGGCTGGGATGGAAGAAGCACCCGGAAGCGTCATGCCCAAGGCTTCCGCAATTGCGGTCATGGTGCTCGCTGTACCCATCGTCATGCACGTGCCGTGACTACGTGCGATGCCACCAATGATGGCTTCCCACTCTTCCTCGCCGAGCGAGCCGGCGCGTCGTTCGTCCCAGTAGCGGAAAGCATCTGAGCCGGAACCCAGGGTCTTTCCGCCCCAGTTGCCACGCAACATCGGGCCGGCCGGCAAGAAAATGCTGGGCAAGCCTGCGCTGGTTGCCCCCAGCAGCATCGCCGGGGTAGTCTTGTCGCAGCCGCCCATCAGCACGACGCCATCGACGGGATAGGCGCGGATCATTTCCTCCACTTCCATCGCCAGCATATTGCGATAGAGCATTGCAGACGGCTTGATGAGGTTCTCACCGAGCGAAATCGTCTGGATCTCCATCGGAAAGCCGCCGGCTTGCAATACCCCCGTTTGACTTCTTCCACACGCTGTTTGAAATGCATGTGGCAGGGGTTGTAGTCCGACCAGTTGTTCAGGATGGCAATGACGGGCTTGCCTTCCCAGTCGCGCTTGTCATAGCCCATCTGCATGACACGCGACCTGTGGTTGAACGTACGGAAGTCCTCGTTGGCTAGCCACCGCCGGCTACGCAACTTTTCTAACTTGGCCATGGCAATGATCTCGATTCCGGGAATCAGGTGGAGGACTTGGCGTCGGCTGTCGACACGCGGTAACCGGCGCCGGACGCGGTCGTCCGGGTGGGGGCTTGGGCGGGCGCGTCGGGCAATTCCATCCGTTCAATGCGACCGACCACTAGCCAGTAGCACAAGATGGCGACTAGGCCGTGTGTGCCGACGTAGACCAGCGCGCCGTTAAACGAATGCGTCTCGGCGATGATGTAACCGATGACGATGGGCGTCACAATGCCGGCCACATTGCCCACGGCATTGAACACGCCACCAGTGCTGCCGACGATGCGTGCTGGCGCGGTATCGGCCACCACAGTCCAGCCCAGCGAGCCGAAGCCCTTGCCGAAGAACGCCAGGCTCATCAGCGCAATGACAAGCCAGTCAGTGTCCACGAAATTGCAGGCGATCATGCTGGCGCTAAGCAGCAGCCCAATCGTGATGGGCAGCTTGCGCGCGAGTGTCAGCGAGCCGGTGCGGCGCAGCAGGGCGTCCGAGACAAAGCCCGTTGACACCCCGCCGATAAAGCCGCAGATCGCAGGCACGGCAGCCACGAACCCCGCCTGAAGAATGGAGAATCCGCGTCCATTGACCAGGTAGCTCGGGAACCACGACACGAAGAACCATGTGATCGACGTAATGCAGTACTGCGCGATGAAAATGCCGACCAGCATGCGGTTGCGAAACAGCAGGCCAATATCAGCCAGTCGCGGCCCAGGTGTGTCGCTTTTGCGCTTGCCGCCCAAATGAACCAACGCGCCTCCCGCTTCAATGTGCGCGATTTCGGCGCGCGACACGCGGGGGTGATCAGCCGGCGAGAAGTAGTTGCGCATCCAGACGAGGCCCAACAAGATTCCCAGGCCGCCCATCACGGTGAAGATATGGTTCCATCCAAACTGGTGGTCAAGCCAGCCCATCAGCGGTGTAAAGACCACGAGCGACAGGTATTGCGCGCTGTTGAAGATGGCGCCGGCCACGCCGCGTTCTGATGCCGGAAACCACGCAGCAATGATGCGGCCCGAGGCAGGACCAACCGGGGATTCCATGGCCCCGAGCAGGAAGCGCAGTACCAGCAACGCTGCGAACGCGAAGCTGAACCAATGCACCGCACCCATCAACAGCGTTGTCAGCGACCACAGCACCAGGCCCGTGGTGATTGCGGCCTTCGCTCCGATGCGATCTACAAGCCATCCCGCAGGCACTTGGCTCAACACATAAGCCCAGGCGAACGAGGAAAACAGCCAGCCCATTTGGACGGCATCAAGACCGAGGTCTTTGGCCATGTGTGGACCCGCCACGGACAGCGTGGCGCGGTCGCCAGTGCTGAGCGCTAGGACGATGGTGATGAGGGCAAGAGTGATATAGCGATAAAAGCCAGCCTTGGGGGCGGCGCCGTCGAATGTAACGGACATACTGCGTCTCCGAATAGTCTTGTCTGCTCCGCGAAAATCTCGCCGCGAAGCTACTTGGCCGCATCGTAGTGAAGGCGTGGGCATCGTGAAAGCCTTGTGCACGAGCGCCAGTTCCTGATTCCCACAGCGTGGGACAAATCGCCAAGACACAGCCCGTCGCACCCACTAATCAACTTGCCCGCAGCGCCCGTGCCGGCAACAATGAACACGTGTTCATTTGATTAAATATGACGGAGGCAGTACATGTACATTTCTGAGCAACTGTTGAATCCGGACGAGCGCCGCTTGCGTCTTTCCACACAGTTGGGCGTGCAGAGCGTGGTCTTGGACAATCGCGGCACAGATCTCGTGTCAGCGGCCGGCGGGGTGTCGGCGTGGGATGCTGACAAGCTGGCTACATACCGGCGATGGGTGGAAGGCTTCGGGCTGAAGCTCGACGTGTTCGCGCTCGATGTCGGGTCGATCCTGCTCGATTCGCTGGTTGACCTGGAGAGTGCTCGTCGGCAGCGCGAGGTCCTGGCCCAGAATATCCAGAAGGCCGCGGACGCGGGCATCACCTGCCTGAAGTACAACGTCCAGATGGTGGGGATTACGCGCACGGGGTTGAAGCCCGGCCGCGGTGGCGCGCAGAACTCCGGCTTCGTCTACGCCGAGTATTCGCCAGAGGAAGACCGCAAGCATTCGTACTGGGGCGTCGGCTATCCCACGAATCAGCAAGAGGGCGATGCGCAGAGCGCCATGCTGTGCGGCCAGAAGATGGCGCGTGACGTGCCGGCTGTGACCGAGCAGGCCGGCTGGGATGCGATCGAGTTCCTGGTCGAAGGGTTGGTGCCCGCGGCGGACCGTGCGGGCGTGCGCCTAGCCTGCCATCCTCACGACCCTGCGTATCCGGTAGGGGGCCTGAACGGTATCGAGCATGTCGTTGGCTCGGCCGATGGCATTCGCCGCTTCCTGGCGTTAAGCGACAGCCCGAATCACGGCCTAAATTTCTGCCAGGGTACGGTTGCCGAGATGTTCACCGAACCTGGCAAGGCGATGATTCCAGTCATCGAGGAATTCGCCGCGACCGGCCGAATTTTCATGGTCCACTTCCGCAACATCCGCGGCGGATACCTCGATTTCCAGGAAGTATTTCCTGACGAGGGCGATGTGGACATGTTCGAGGCGATCAAGGCGTATCAGCGTGGCGGCTACAACGGCCCGCTGTGCCCCGACCATGTGCCCGTCTCTGACCTGGACGAGAATCGCGAGCGCTTCATGTCCTTTGCGCTCGGCTACACGCGTGGCTTGCTACAGGCGGCGGGCGTGTGGTCGACGGCTGCATCGCAACGGGCCTGATGATGACGGTCGGCCCTGAATCCTAGCTGCTTTCGCGCGCGACGACGCTGAAGCCCAGATCTGCAATGGGCGCAAGAGCCTTGCCGTCATCGGCAAGGCGGGCAAGCAGCATGCGCGCAGCATGCTTGCCCATCTCGCGCGCCTGTACACGCACGCTGGACAACGGGGGCTGGCTGGCCGAAGCAATCGCCAGGTCGGAGAAACCTACCACGGCCATGCGCTGCGGCACGGCCCATCCTTCCTGCCGGCAGGCAAGCAGTGCGCCCACCCCCAGCGTATCGTTGCTGCAATACACCGCTTGCAGCTGCGGCGCGCGCACCATCAGCACGCGCATCATCCTCGCGCCGTCCTCGATCGACGACGGTGGCGCCACCATTTCGCTTTCGATGGCAGGCAGTCCAAGCCGTGCCACTTCGTCGCGATAGCCGGCCAGCCGTTTGGCTGCGCGGTGTTCCTGCGCGCCAAGGAAGCCCAGGTAGCGATACCCCCGCTGGCCAAGATGCTGCGCCACGGCGGCGCCGGCCGCTTCATTGGAGAAACCCGCCACCATGTCGATCGGGTTATCAGTCAGGTCCCACGTCTCGACTACGGGTTTGCCGAAGGCGCGCAGCTTGCGGCGAACCGCTTCGCCGTGCTCCACGCCTGTCAGTACTAGACCGTCAACCTGTCGGCCAATGAAAGTATCGATCAGCGCCTCCTCGCCAGAGGCCAGATAGCGCGATTGGCCGAGCAGCAGCTGGTAACCGCCCGCTTCGAGGATTTCGCCCAGACCGTCCATGGTCTCGGCGAACCATGCGTTCGATAGCGTGGGGACTATGGCTCCGACGATACGCGACCGGCGCGTCGCCAGGCTTCCTGCATTGAGATTGGGCACATAGCCAAGCTTTTCGATGGCCGCCCGGACCACGGCGAGGGTTTCTGGCGACACCAGCTCAGGGTGGCTGATAGCCCGCGATACGGTGACGCGCGAAACGCCGGCGACACGCGCTACATCGATCATCTTGCTACTGGGTCCAGAGGGCATCTAAAAGACAAGGGCAAAGTGCGCAGAAATGTGCGCGGGACATTGGCAGATTCCGGTACTTCTTATTTCGTCCCAAGCGGTGGGAATTGCCAAGCAGCGTTCGAAACAGCGGGTTGTATTGTCAGTGAGCTTCTCGAAGAATGGAAGCAAGACAAAGCTGCGTGTCGGCTTTACCTGCGACAACGCTGACGCCGCAAGAAATCTCGTATGAGGATAGCAATCCCAATTCAACTCGAGGGTCAACCAAGGACCTGGTTGACTTTTCCAGGCTAGCGCAACCGCTTCGACATCGAAGCCCGCCACACCTCAATTAAGAAGCGGGCTTTCCACAATTAGGAGACAACATGCTGCACCGCAGGAATTTTCTCGCGGCGTGCACGGCTGCGGCCGTCGCTACGCTTTGCACACCCTGGGCCGTCTTGGCGCAGAGCCCGGAGAATTGGCCTTCCCGGCCCGTGCGTATCATCGTGCCATTCCCCGCGGGCGGTACCAGCGACATCATGGGTCGTCTGATTGCCGACCAGCTTAGCAAAGCTTTGAAGCAGCCCTTTATCGTAGAGAACAAGGGCGGCGCCGGCGGTGTGATTGGCGCCGAGCAAGCCGCAAAGGCACCTGCGGACGGCTACACGTTGCTCTTGTCGGGGATTGGTAGCAACGCCATAGCACACGGCATGTCGCCGAAGCCCAACTACGATTCGTCGAAGGACTTTATCCATATCTCCCAACTCGAATCGGGTCCGAACGTCCTGGTGGTCAACCCGTCTTTTGCTGCGAAGACATTCAAGGAGTTCATCGCATACGTGAAGGCGAATCCCGGCAAGGTGAATTACGGCGTGACGAACGCGTCTTCAGGGCACCTGGCCATGGAACTGCTGCGCCAGACGGCAAAACTGGACATGGTCGGCGTGCCGTATCGAGGCGGTGGTCCGGCGCTGACCGATGTGTTGGCCGGGCAGATTCCGATGATGTTCGTCAACCAAGATGCCGTGCTGCCCTACGTCAAGGCGGGCAAGCTGCGCGCCCTTGCTGTGACTAGCGAGCAGCGCAATCCACTCTTTCCCGACGTGCCGACTGTTGCCGAGTCCGGTTTCCCCGGTTTCTCGGCGGTCTCGTGGGTCGGACTGTCTGCGCCGAAGGGTACGCCAAAGCCAATTGTCGACAAGCTGGAAGCTGCAATGACGACTGCGTTTAAGCAACCCGCAGTCAGGGAGAAGCTGGAGGCAAACGGCTTTGTGGTCGTAGCTTCGAACTCGAAGGACTACACCGCATTTATCAAGACGGAAACCGACCGCTGGGCCAAGGTGATCCAGAACGCCGGCATCAAGGCTGAGTAACTTTTTAACCTATTGCACCATGACGACTCCAGACCGTATCGAATCCATCGACCTCTCGCTGGTTATCCTTCCGCTTGCGGCCCCCATAAGTGACGCCAAGGTGTTGACGGGTCGTCAGCGACCGCTGACGGAGATCGCCTTCATCTTTGCCGAAATCTTTACCAAGGACGGCCACTCGGGTACCGGGTTTGGATACTCCAAGCGCGCCGGAGGTCCTGGCATGTTTGCGCATGCCAAGGAACTGGCTGGCGACCTCATCGGCGAAGATCCTAACGACATCGGTCGTCTGTTCAACAAACTGCTGTGGGCGGGCGCCTCAATGGGCCGCAGCGGCATGACTACGCAGGCGATCGCGCCGTTCGACGTGGCGCTCTGGGACCTGAAGGCTCGCCGTGCTGGGCTGCCGCTTGCCAAGCTGCTGGGCGCGCATCGGGATTCGGTGCAGTGCTATAACACCTCTGGCGGTTATCTCTCTATGCCGCTTGACCAAGTGCTGAAGAACATCGACAAGTCGCGCGAAAATGGTATCGGCGGCATTAAGATTAAGGTGGGACAGCCTGACACGGCGGAGGATCTGCGCCGCGTGAAGGCAGTGCGCGAGCACCTAGGCGATTCCTTCCCGTTTATGGTTGATGTCAACCAACAGTGGGACCGGGCTACCGCTCAGCGCATGGGCCGGACGCTGGAGCCGTACAACCTGGTCTGGATTGAGGAACCGCTCGACGCCTACGATACTGAGGGCCATGCCGCGTTGGCTGCTTCCCTCGACACGCCCATCGCCACTGGCGAGATGCTCACCAGCTTCGGCGAACACGCTCAGCTGATTACGGCAGGGGCATGCGACTTCGTGCAACCCGATGCGCCGCGAGTGGGTGGCATCACGCCATTCCTGCAGATCATGCAATTGGCCGACTTCAAGGGCCTGCGTCTGGCGCCTCACTTCGCGATGGAAATTCATCTGCATTTGGCAGCTGCTTATCCGCGCGAGCCTTGGCTCGAACACTTCGAATGGCTGGAGCCGATGTTTAACGAGCGCCTCGAATTGCGCGATGGCCGCATGGTGGTACCGGATCGCCCCGGCCTCGGCTTCAGCCTGAGCGAACAGGCGCGGCGGTGGACTAAGGAGACCGCGAGCTTCGGCAAGCGTCCCTAAAGGAACTGAGAAATATAACGCACTGAAGGGCACCATATTAGGTGCCTTTCCTCATCGAGCCTACTTTGCCTCGGTAGGCTCGCATGATTCAATCTTTGACCCAAGTGTTTGGCTCGCACAAGTGAGTCGCGGCGATCCAGGAAGATAGAGCTCGTTGAAAAATCCTTTTGGCGTAGCCCAGATGCCGATAGTCCCACAGCGCCTTTAGGTCGTCTTTGAGAATGTAAACCGTCATCAGCGCCTGGTTCGCAGTTCTTGCAGTTCAGCGTGCGCGCCAATCACCGCTTTCAGTGATGATTGCGCCGGTCAAGGCCGGCGAACTGAACGAGATTGCAGATCGTCCCATGGCAATGGTGCTGGTGCGGGACACTCAATCAAAAGGTGGAAGCACGCCCGAGACCCTGCAGCCCCTGTTCGGCCTCACCAGGACAGAGGCGAGGCTCGCACACTGACTCGCCGAAGAGCGCAGTGTGGAGGACTTCGCCCGTACTAGAGATGTCAGCTTGAACACCGCCCGGTCGTTTTCGTATCCGAGAACCACATTCGTGCAAATCGTTTCACCGCCCTACATGCGGTGATTCCACGCAACGCAGGGCACAGCCCATTGGCGGCGCGGCGCGCCACGTTCAGGAGGTGCATCCGGCCGTCCACAGTGCCCAGCCGGTTGAATTGCTCTGACGCACACGGGACGAGCACCATCGGAAAGTCGATGCAGTTGCATACCTACAGCGCTGTCGAATGTTACGGAAGGGTCGCGTCCAGTCGAACCGCCATCGTCACATACGGCCGAAGTTTCAATTCATTGATCAGTGTCAAGGCCGTCTGCGGATCGATGATTACTGTAATCAGGCAGGGCGCTTTGATTCGTGGCGTCGAAGACGACCCGACCTAAATCCGTTCGCAAGGAGCACACGCCGTGACTACCACCCTCGCTGCATGGCACCAGGATCATATTCATTTCGCCAGACTGCTTGACCTTCTGGAAGAGCAAGTTATTCTTTTCGATCGTGGAGAGCGGCCAAATTACGATTTGATGAAAACCATCATCTATTACCTGCGAAGTTTCGGCGATCGCATTCACCATCCTCGGGAGGACGTCGCATACGCGCGGCTCGTTGAGCGAGATCCTGACATGGAAATCGTGGTTAGCCGGCTTCAGCAGGAGCATCGAGTCATTGCCACTGTGGGTGAGGCGCTGTCAGACCGCCTCAAAGAGGCTGAAGAAGATGTCATAAGCTCGCGCACGGCTTTGGAGGCTGCCGGGGCGATGTACCTTGTGTACTATCGAAATCATCTTTCGACAGAGGAGCGACAGGTCATGCCGCGCGCTGCTCAGCGGTTGACGAGAGAGGATTGGGCTGAAGTTGACGCGGCCATTCCGGCGGAGGAAGATCCGCTCTTCGGGGAAAGCGTCCACAAGCATTTCGCGATGCTACGCAAGCAAATCGAAAGTGAGGCGAGCGTGTCCGGCGAGGTCTAGATTCGGCATCTCCTGCCACCGGCCAACGCGCAGTAAGAAAAGCGTCGGCACATTGCCCCGTTCGGTCCAACGCCACGGGGCGTGGCGAATGGTTGCCGACCAGGCTGCAAGTGCCAGCGGGTCGTCCCGATGCGACCTGCCACGTATCCCTCACGTAGGCGAGGCTCCGGTTGACCAATGAATGGCTGATTGCCGAGGTAGATTCGACATCTGAACGACCATGCAAGAGGGCCGGCTAACGACCGTCGATGGCCGATTGGGTGAGGTCGCCAGCGGCCGCATTTTTTTGGCACTCCAGCTCGCAGAACCTGGATCTGGCTGACTGACCGGTTTGGAGAAAGTTATCCGACCGCAATGGGTCCCGGCAGTTGCCTCTGGCACCCGAAAATTTGTGCCGGGATGTCGGCAAACTTCGAAGTATCGAAGTTTACCGTCCTATCACGGCACACTGCTTGGAAGGCTGTGCGTCTACAGCGTATAGTCCACTGCCGCCCATTCGAAGTAGGGCTTCAGGTCTGCGACCAGGGCTTGGTGCAGCGGGTGGAACAGATAGGCGTCCAGGGCGGCGGCATCGGCGACCTCAGATTCCAGCACATAGTCCCAGCAAATTGCCCGGTCCATCTCGTTGCGCGCGACACGCCAGAATGTGATCGCCGGAATCTCTGCGCCGAGCGCCGTCATGCGCGCGGCCAGCGCGGTTTCACGCGCGGGGTCCGGCGCCACGTCGGGCTTGCGCCGGAATAGCACGATATGCCTTAGCATGGCACGCCCTTCCGGCCGACCAGCCAGGCCGGCGCATCCTGCAGCGCTACGGGGCGAAGGAAACGGTCGAGAGCGGCGTAGCCAACTGACGTTGTCGCCGGCGCGGTCGACGCTGGGAAGGGACCGCCATGGTGCTGTGCGGCGGTTACGGCTACGCCAGTGGGCACGCCTGCAAACAGGACGCGTCCCGCAACCAGTGCCGCGGCGCGAACTAGTGCGAGTGTGTCTGCGTCAGGCGTACCAGTTCCCGCATCGACGCCCCACAGGGTGACAGTTAGCGAGCCACCGACTGCGCGCAGCACGTCAACAGCCTCAGACCACGCATGGGTGCGCACAACGATTGCCGCAGAACCGAATACTTCTTCGTGCAGGGTGGCGTCTGAGACGAATGTCTCGACATCGACTTCCACAAGACAAGGCCGTGGAGTACTGTCGGGCTCGGCAGTGTCGGTGACCAGAGGACGGACGCCGGACGCCTCGCACCAGTGCTTGGTGCCCTTGTCGAACGCGCGGCGGATGCCCGGCGTCAGCATGGCATGCGGGTTCAGACTGGAAAGCTGCGTGGCCAGGGCGCTAACGAATTCATCGCCAGCGGCATCTTTCTGTACGACGATCACACCAGGACTGGTGCAGAACTGCCCGCTGCCCTGACAGATGGAACCGGCTAACGTCTGAGCGAGCTCCGTGACATCCCCACGCAAGGCTTGAGGCAGCACAACAACCGGGTTGACCGAGCCGAGTTCGCCGAAGAAGGGGATAGGGCGAGACCGCTCGGCTGCAACCTTAGCCAAGGCCGTGCCACCGACGAACGATCCAGTAAATGCCACGGCGGCGATGGACTCAGCCTGCACGAGCTGGACACCCGTCGCGATGGCGGCGCCTTCCACAAATCCGATCATCCCCGCCGGGAGGTTTTGGTCTGCCAGCACCCGCTGCGCGAGCGCCACGGTCTGCCGAGACAGCTCAGGATGAGCTGGATGTCCCTTGACCACCACCGGGCAGCCAGCCGCCAGCGCCGAGGCTGTGTCGCCACCGAGCACCGAAAACGCGAACGGAAAATTACTGGCGGCGAACATCGCCACGGGACCCAGGGGCACGCGGACGAGGGTGAGACGTGGATGCCCGGCCGGCGGTGCACCAGCCACAGCCGCATCGTCCTGTACCGCGAACGCAGCACCTTGCTCGACAACGTCGGCAAAGCCGCGAAGCTGGAACGCTGTGCGGTCGAGTTCGCCATTCAGACGCGCGGTGCCGAGTGCGGTTTCTCGGTCGGCCAGCGGCACCAGTTGGTCGCGCGCGGCTTCGAGTGCATTGGCCAGGCCACGCAGTAGACGTGCGCGCTTCGCTCCGTCACTGGCTGCCCAGGAAGCGGACGCCTCCGATGCCGCCGCTACAGTTGCGGCGATCTGTGCGGGCATCGATGCGGCCCACGACTCGCCTGAGGGTTGGCCGGTACGGGCGTCGATGGATTGCAATGTCGAGGTATCGGTCACGCAGTTACTCGCTTTTGAGGTGGTAGCCGCGGCTGGCATAGTCGAATGCCACCAGTTCGTTTATGGTCGTGGTCTTGTCGGCCGGAGACGCATAGTAGGCGCGAATCTCCTTGATCTTGCCGGTAGCGGGGTCGAAGTCGTACCACTCCGCACCGCGCAGGGCGGTGCCGCTCTTGTTTTTCCAATGCGTCCATTCGATCATCGCCTCGGGCTTGTCGTGGCTAATCAGGATGCGCTCGATGGTCCATTGCGAACCGAGGGTGTCCACACACCAGATCCAATTTTTTGCGATGGTGTCGGCCGAGCGCCAAGGCACTTCGGGCAGACCCGCAGGGAAGTAATGCACCGCGTCAGGGGTGAAGCAATCGATCAGGCCCTGATAGTTGGCGGCGTTGCAGGCGTCGAAGTAGCGGCGGATCAGCGCGTCGTAGTAGTCGGGAGTAAAGGTTGCCATTTGGGATGTGATCTGAGTTATCGGCTGTTCGCGGCGGCGAGCGCGGCGCCCGCAGGTGCCACGGGGGCAATCGGCGGGCGGCCAGCAGCCACCCACTCGCGGTGCTGTGCTCGCGTGGCCTCGCTAGGCGGGTACAGGCCCCACAGTGCTTCGCCTGCCTGCACACGCAGCCCAAGGTAAGCCTCAATGTCATCGCGACGCTCGCACAGGTCAGCCATTTCTTCGGCCAGGTGGGCGGGCACGACGGTGATGTTGTCGCCATCCCCGTGGATCACGTCGCCGGGATAGATGGCCACGCCGGCGCAGCCGATGGGAACCTGAAGATCAGCCACGTGGTGGTAAGACAGCCGCGTAGTGGCCGTGACACCGGTGCTCCAGATCGGGAAGTCCATCTGCGACAGTTCGACGCCGTCCCGGAACGTGCCATCGGTAATCACGCCACGCGCGCCGCGCATCATCATGCGGGTGATGAGCATGTTACCCATCGACGCGGCACGACCATCGCGATTGCTGTCGATGACAAGCACATGGCCCGGCTCAATCTGCTCGACGCCTACCCATTGCAGGTTGTCAGCGGACGGCTCCGTGGTCAGGTTGCCGTAGACATCAATGTCTTCACGAGCCGGGATGAAGCGCATGGTGTAGGCGCGGCCCGCAAACGGCTTGATCTTCTTGTTCAACGGCGTCAGTCCGTGCAGCACCGGCTGGCGGAATCCCTTGATGTAGAGCTGAGTCGTGAGTGATCCGCTGGTTACCTTCGCCAGGCGGTCCAGCACTGAATCCGGAACATAAGGGGCCGGTGCGCGTTGCGGAATCGTAGTGAGCGGGGCGGGGTTGACGACGTGCATGCTTGTCTCGCTGGATGGATGATGTATGTAGAAGTCCGATTCATCCCATATGCTGGGACTGTCGCAGCTGGAGCGGCTCAAATGCGCTACGTCGCTGCCTTGGAGGCATCCTAGACAGCTTTTGGCGGTTTTAGAATGGCCGAAGACTGACGTCGAGGGCGAATCGGCGGCTGATTTCCAAATACTGAGACAAACTGCTATGTCCGCGAATCCTGGTGACGGCACCGGCGCAATAGAGAAGGCAATTGATGTCCTGGACGCCGTTGGTGCGGCTCCTGATGGCTTGAGCCAGACGGAGCTGACCGAGAAGCTTTCCTTGCCTCGAACGACCATTTATCGCCTGCTGGCCACGCTGGTAGCGCGTGGCATGTTGCGTCGCGATCCGGCTCGGAAAGTCTATCGACTTGGCTTTCGCTGGTTTGAAATGGCACGCCAGTCGTACACGATGCCGGACCTGGTCGCTGCCGCTGCAAATGAGATGCGAGGCCTTCGCGACTTGACCGGCGAGACCTGCTATCTGGCGACGCTGGACGGCCTGGAGGTGATTTCGCTCGAACGTTGCGACGGCGCGCATAGTGAGCGCTCGGCGGCTGCGCTGGGCCAACGTAAGCCCCTGCACTGCACCAGTCAAGGCAAAGCAATTCTGTCAGCGATGAACAGCGAGATGCGCGACGGCATCGTTCGCGACCTCACACTCAAGCCGCTGACCCCATTGACGATTACGGACAGGCGTAGGTTGAACGCCGAATTGAACATCACGGCAGCACGCGGTTATGCCATCGACGACGAGGAAATCGTGCTCGGCGTGCGCTGCGTGGGTGCGCCTATCGTCGACAGCCAGGGGGCGGTGCGGGGCGCGATTAGCGTGGCCGGCCCGGCGTATCGACTGACCCGCCAGCGCCTGGAACTCTTGGGACCGGAGATTGCTGAAGCCGCACGGCGCGTAGGTGCGGAAATTGGTGCGCTCAAGCCCAATGCTCGGCTCGGGGAGGTTCAGGCTGTTCCCGGGCCATGGGCGTTTCAGGGGGCTTTTCCATTCTGGTGCGAGGCTGACAGCCGATTGGTGTGGGCCGATGTGCTCGCGCCAGCCGTGCGCTGCCTCGATATGACGCCAGACGGTACGATGCTGCCGCGCGTCCTAACGCGCTTGGAAGCACCAATACGAGCAATGCAGCCAATGGGCGGCGATTTGCTGGTGCTCCATGACAACGGCGTGGTAGTCGTGGATGCCGAAGGGAACGTTCGACCAGCAGAAGGGTGGCAAGGGGCAGTCCCAGGCGTACTGGCGCTGTGCGTCGACCGGGAAGGTGCCCTCTGGGCAGCGAAGCCCGCGGCTGCCGGAGGCTGTCAGATCGGCGCCTGGCGTCAGGGTGAAACGTGGCAGCCGCTGTGGGCCCTTGCTGAACCCGTGCAGGCATTGCGCTGGTCCGATGATGGCGGTCATCTCTATGCCACGACCCCTGAGTCCGGATCGATCTTAGTGCTCGACCCCGCAAATCGCGCCGTGCGACGGCTCGCCACAGTGCCCAAAGGAGCGGGGCGACCGCATGGTCTGGCCATTGACGAGGGCGGCGGCATCTGGACCGCACTATGCGACGGCTGGAACGTGATGCGATTCCTGCCAGACGGCACGCTGGACCGCGTGGTGGGCACGCCGGTGCCATGCCCATCGGATGTCTGCGTGGGCGGGCTGGCGCGCGATCGGCTTTTCATCACGTCATCCCGACAGGAGGTGCCGCTCGATGTATTGGGCAAAGCGGCGCTCTCCGGCTGCCTTTTTGAGCTTCCGCTGTAGCGCCGGGCGTGCCTTACGCGGACGAACCGTAACAAACGGTCCCGTTTTTCCACATGTTGGGAACGAACGGCTTATGCATGCTTTGGGAGCGCATCCAGAGATTTCGCAAGAGCGCTTCGGTATATAGCATGTGAGACAAGCCTCAGGCTCAAGCCTAGAGGTTGCCATAAGCAAGGACAACGTCCAGGCCGTGGGACGGCCGGACGATATTAGAGACTAGAGACCCCCAATCCATGACCAATGCAGCTAATACCTCGGCGCTCCATTTTCAGGGATATGTACGCGCCGATGGTCGCGTGGGTACCCGCAACTACCTGGGCGTGCTGATCGTCGGCAACTGCGCCGCCACTGCGGCCCGCAAGGTGGCCGACCATTTCACGGCAGAACGGCTGGCTGCCTATCCCAACGTAGATGGCGTCGTGCCGTTCATCCACGAGCTAGGGTGCGGTATGGAAAAGAGCGGTGAGCCGATGGACCTGCTGCGCCGCACGCTAGGCGGCAGTATCCGCAATGCAAACCTGGCTGGCGCCGTTGTTCTGGCTTTGGGGTGCGACAGGAACAATATCTACGCATTCATGGAGCAAGAGGAGCTGGAAGAGGGCCCTATGCTCCATACGGTGGTATTGCAGGAAGTGGGGGGCACCGCCAGTGCCATTGAGGCCAGCGTCAAAGCAATTGAGGCTATGTTACCCGCCGCCAACCAGGTGGCCCGACAACCCGTTTCGGCTGCACACCTAACCGTTGGGTTGCAGGGTGAAGTGCTCGACTCGAGCGCATCACAAGTCCAGGCGGCCATCGGCGCGGCCGCCGACCAATTGATCGCAGCTGGTGGCACAGTCATCGTATCGGACACCTTGGCCACGGGCGCGGGCTTGGCGCAACGTGCCCGTTCTGAAACGTTGAAGCATGAAGTAGAACAGACAATCGTCTGGTGGGGCGACTACACGGCTGGCCGCGATACGGCAAAGCCGGAGAAGGCTTCGCCGGGTGTCCTCGCGTGGTATGGCACTGGGGTGTTGGATGCTGCAGTCAAATACGCCGAGCCGCTCGCTGCAGACCAACGCGGTTTGGTGCTGATGGATTCGCCCAGTCATGAGGCAGTGTGTGCCAGCGGCCAAGTGGCCTCGGGCGCGACGCTGCTGTGCGTGGCTAGGCCTGAGGCTACGGGGTTTGGCGCCGCCGCGGTGCCGACCGTGAACGTCGCCGTCAGTGCCAGCCAGTTCGCCGAGTATGAAGACGATCTGGATGTCGACGGTTCGCAACTGGTAGCCGGTAGTGCGGACTTGCAAGAGGCGGGTCTTAACCTACTACAGCAATGGCTCGCGTATGCGTCAGGTCAGGAAACCCAGAGTGAGTACTTTGGCACGGGTGAGTCGAAATTCATGCCCTGGTCGGTGGGCGTCTTCGCATAAGGAAAGGTCATGAACAAGGTCACTGTAGAACCGAAGCCCCTGCGGCTTCCGCCCGCCCCTAAGCCTTCCGCCGATGCGCTGCGTAACCCGTTCATCCGTCTGGACCCCAAGGACAATGTCGTCGTTGCACGCATCGAGGTCGAGCAGGGCACGCCGGTGCCGAACGAGGGTGATGGGAGCCTGGTGACACTGCAGAAAATACCCGCTGGGCATAAGGTCACCACACGCGCAATCCAGCGAGGCGAGCCGATCCTCAAGTACAACACTGTCATCGGCTTCGCGAGCGACGACCTGCCGGCCGGTACGTGGGCACACAGTCATAACATCGTGTTCGACGATGTGGTGAAGGACTATCGCCATGGCCTGGACTACGTGCCGACACACATTTTGCCGCCCGCACAGCGCGCCCGCTTCATGGGAATTGTTCGCTCGGACGGCCGCGTGGCCACCCGCAACGTTATTGGCATCTTTGCGATCAGCCATCGAGCTAGCACGGTAGTGCGGAAAATCGCCTCAGCATTCCGGCAGGAGGCTATCGCTGAATACGGGAACGTCGATGCCGTTGCGGGCTTTGCGCACGACCAAGGCGCCGGCATGGAAGTGAGCGGCGAGCCGATGGCGATGCTGCGACGTACCCTGGGCGGGACGATTAAGAACGTCAACACGGCCGCGGCGCTTGTCGTGGCCTATGGCAAGGAAGAGAACGAGCTGCAGGCATTCCTGAAGGATCAGGACCTGCTGCCCGGCCCGACGCTACGCACCGTGGTTATCCGTGAGGCGGGTGGCAGCCGTAAGGCCGTCGAGGCTGGTGTGGCGATTGTCCGCGAGTTGCTGCCCGAAGCCAATCGCGCGAAACGTGAGCCGGTCTCCGCGGAACATATTTCGATTGGTATGCAATGCGGTGGCTCCGACGGCTTCTCCGGTTTGTCGGCCAACCCGGCGCTGGGACGCGCCATGGAACTGCTGATTGCGAATGGCGGCACAGCAATCCTGTCGGAGACGTCGGAGATCTTCGGCGTCGAACACACCCTAACGGCGAGAGCACGCACACCGGAAATTGGGAAAAAATTGGTCGCTCGCATTGACTGGTGGTTGCGTTACAACGCCGGTCGCGATACGCAGATAAATGGTCAAGTCAGTCCTGGCAACAACGCCGGTGGCCTGGCCAACGTACTCGAGAAATCGCTAGGCGGCGCAAAGAAAGGCGGCAACGCTCCCTTGATGGAGGTGTACGAGTACGCGGAGCCCATCACCCAGCATGGCCTGGTGTTTATGGATACGCCCGGCTACGACCCAGTTTCGGCTACTGGGCAAATCGCGGGCGGTGCAAACTTGGTCTGCTTCACAACGGGCCGAGGTTCGTGTTTTGGCTCATTTCCGGCACCGACGATCAAGCTCGCGAGCAATACGCCAATGTATGTTCGGATGGAAGCCGACATGGACATCAACTGCGGCCCCATTATTGACGGAGAGGCGACGCTCGATGAGATGGGCCAAGAGATCTTCAAACGAATCCTGGAGTATGCATCGGGGACGAAGACTAAAAGCGAGGCGCTTGGGGTAGGGGAATACGAATTCGTACCTTGGCCCGTGGGTGTCACGGTCTAAAGCGGTAGAGGCTGGTACGCGATTGTACGTTTCGAACACGCGCTAGTTAATACCGTCACAGCGCTGCGCCGCGTGCTTGGAGATCGTGCCCAAAGACGCTGGCGCAACGCCTGCACGTGTGTGCGCACTGCGGGCACACGGCACTGCGGACGTTCGATTCAGCAATATCCGGGCAGGCGACGGAACTTGGCGTCGCCCGGTCTACCTCGGTCTCTGCCAGCGCATTCAGAAGCCTCTCGCCACGGGCTTCGTGCGCCTGGACACCAGAGCAAAAGACATCGTGTTATCGAGTCGATCCGTGTCGTCGTAGTGCGACGGCAATGACTTGCAGGGTTTGGGTTAATGTAACAGGAGATATTTCTCGATCCGCGAATCGGGGAAGAACCAGAATGCCGCCATTGCAATCAGCATCAGCGTTGCGGCGGTGGTGCTGAAAAAACTCACGCCAACGGTCAACACATACACGACCAGCGACAGCCTGCCCTTCAGATCCTTGCCGATGGTGCCTGCGAGCGAAGAATCCTTGCCCTCAGTGGCGATGATGACGCGCTCCAGAATCCAATAGGCGATCGCGCACATGAACAGCACGAAGTCGTAGAGTGCCGTCGGAATCGACGAGAAATCCGATTTGCCCGTCCAGGTGGTGGTGATCGGGATCATCGTCAGCCAGAACAACAGATGCAGATTGGCCCACATCACCTTGCCGTTGATGCCGCGCACCATCTGGAACAGGTGGTGATGGTTGTTCCAGTAAATGCCGACGTAAATGAAGCTCAGCACGTAGCCAAAGAAATGCGGGGCTTCCAAACGCAGGCCATTCCAGTTGAATTCCGTTGGAAACTGGATCTGATACAGCATCAGCGTCAGGCTCACGCCAATCACACCATCGCTGAACGATTCGAGCCGGCTTTTGTTGATAGTCATGAACGCGCTCACTCGAACTGATTGCGGAAGGACAGGCTGGCCAGATACGCGATGATCACGATAAACGGCAGCACGCTCCAGAAACCGATCTGCATATAGAGCACGGCACCGAGGAAAGCACCCAGCACGAAGCCGAGCACGATGCTGCCGCTTTTCAGGACAGCCAGCCGATGTTCGCGAGTCGGTGCGCGGAGGTAGCTCGACAGATCAATACCGAATTGCGTAGTGTTGCCGGTCATCATCGTGCTGGGGCTGATGCTCTTGGTCAGCGTCTTGCTCGAGGTATTGCGGATTGCCAGCGCCATCAGGCCCAGACCACCGGCCAACGCGAGCTCGACGGCGTTCGGGTCGCTGAACGGATCGAAGTACAGCCCCACGCCCATAAATCCCAGCAGGAATATCCCCTCGGCCACGAACAGCCAGCCCAGCGTCTTGTACGTCTGGCTGCAGCGATCGATCCAGATCTTGGCAACCACCACGGTGGCGATAAACAGTGGAATCGCGCCGAGCTTGATCCACAGCCCTGCTCCGCCCTTTACGAAGGCCGCGCCGGCGAGCACCAGGTTGCCGGTGACGTGGGCGGTAAAGAAGCCGAGCAGCGCGATAAAACCGATGGTGTCGATGGCACCGCCGACTATCGTCAACAACACCGCGGTGCGACATTGTGCCCAGATGCTGGCGGCGGAAGTGTCTGTACGTTGGGGAGCGCTGATGGCCGGCATGTGTTTTTTTCTCCCAAAGGCGCCGAAACGTACAGCGCAATGTAGTTCAGTTTATTTGATGGTCCACGCCGCCGTCACCTTGCCGCTTCGGCGTCATGTGTGCTGAACTATAAGCATTGGAGCCCGGACGCAACTGTGCATGCAGCGGACGTGATGTTCAATATTTTTCAACTTTAAAGCGCGATGGCATGCACTCGGCTCAGGGCAACAAGCTGAAAAGGTACAAGCTTCCATATGGATGCGCATACCTCACGGATTGCGGTTGGATATCGTTGAGTCGTCTGGCGGGCAGAAGCCGACCCAATTCCGCCATTTGGCTCGTCATTGCGTGAAGGGAGTTTTCTCAATCACAACGGACGTGCTGTTGGGGCGGTTGCCGGCGTCAGGCAGGTTTATACCCGGGTAATATTGACAATATTTTTACCCGGGTATAAATTGATGCCTTCACTATCAGGCCGGCCGCCATGAATCCTCTTTTCACACTTCCGTCCCACATCGCCTTTGATGGACACCGACGCATCGCATCCGGCTCGCTCGCGGCCGTCGCGCTTGCGGTCAAGCGTGCAATAGGAGGGGGCGCCGTGGGGCCTGTGCTGGTTTTCGACAACGCGACCGGTCGCTCGATCGACATCGACACACGCGGCGCTGACGACGAGATCATTGCGCGCTTCACGAAGGCAGAGTCCGATGCGCAGCACGCGGACGAAGCCGACTGCGGGACCACGCAGCGCGAAGCACGCGGCAGGGGACGTCCAAAGCTAGGCGTCATTGCGCGTGAGGTCACGCTGTTGCCGCGTCATTGGGATTGGCTCTCGAAGCAGCCCGGCGGTGCATCAGTTGCGCTGCGAAAGCTCGTCGAAGACGCGCGTCGCGTGAATGCCCCGCGTGACACTCGACGCGCAGCACACGAGCGTGCATACCACTTCATGTCCGCGATGGCCGGCGATCTACCCGGCTTCGAGGAAGCCGCGCGCGCGTTGTTCGCGGACGATCGCCCGCGTTTCGGCGCACTGATAACAGGCTGGCCTGTCGACGTCCGCGACCATGTGTTCGCGCTTGGCTACGGCGACGCACCATGAGTGACGCGTTCAACAAAGAAGAACACTGATGAAATCCATCGATCTGAATGCTGGTGCCGTCGCGCCAGTTGCGCGTGAAATTGATCTCGTTACGCTGCGTGTAACGGGAAAGGTGCCAGACGATCTCGACGGCGTGCTGGTTGCGAAATGGCCCGAACCCTCTGTCAGGACGTTTCGAAGGTAACGGCGTGCTGTCGTGGTGGCCGGAGGCCGCGATGCTGCACGGGATAGCATTCGAATGCGGCCGTGTGACCGGCTACCGCAACCGCTGGCTGCGTACCCAACGATGGGCGTGCGCGCATGTGCCGGAAAGTGCGTCGTCATGGCCGGACACCAATCCGAACGTCAATGTGATCCGGCACGCGGGGGCGATACTCGCGCTGGCCGAAGGCGGCGCGCCGCTGGCGATCACATCGACGCTCGACACACTCGGGGCGACCCGCCGGCATGCGAGCTTATCGACGGGCATGACCGCGCATCCAAAAATCGATCCGCGCACTAGCGAGCTTGTGACGTTTCGCGCCGATTGGAAAGCCCCGTTTCTGCGCTATGGCGTGACCGATGCGATGGGGGAGCAGGTCGTCGACACCGAGATTGCGTTGCCGGCGCCGGATCATGCACGACATCGCGATAACCGTGACGCATAGCATCCTGCTCGGTCGCTCCGCGCGGTGACCACCAGGCGTCCAGCTCCCCGTTTGCTTTCTACGAACTCGCGATCAGGGATGAGTCTAAGTGCGCCTCGCGCTCCTCGACCATCGGCCTCTTGTATCAAATCTGCCGTATGAAACGCACTCCGGCTCAACCTTCTCATTTTCAACGGCTTGTGCTGCACCGCTTTCAACGACACAGGGAACCGTCGCCTCGGAGGTACCGGAATCCGAGGCTAAGCACAGGATGATGTACGAGGTCAATCTCCTCACTGAGCCAGAAAATCTTACAACGATGCGTAGAGAGGGGATTCGGTTAACGGCATATATGAAGGGTAGATTAGCGAATGTCGACACTTCTTCCCTAGTCACGAATGGAATGGGTCTTGCGTTTGAACAGTACGCCTCGCGTCTCTGCCCAACGCCGCCGGCGCCAATTCCGCTCAAAGGAGCACGACATGAACAAGACATTCTCAACTCTAACGGCGTTGTCGTTTGTATTGGCTGCGCTCGGCGGCTGCACCGCAGCGGGAAGCGGCACAGGTACCGGATCCGTGGCCGGCTCGGGTGCCGTAACGCCAACCAGCTCCGGCGCTAGTGGTGGCTATGGTGGCCCAAGCGGTAGCACGAGTACCAGCGGCTCTGCAAGCGGTGCAGGTAGCACAAGCACAAGCGGCACACGCAAGTGATGATTGATCGGCGAGTCTGGGTCCACTAGCCCTCTCGGCCCTAACGCATTTTCGCCTAGGCTCGCTTGACATCTGCCTAGCTATTTTATATTGCGAACTACGCTTCGTTGGGAATCATTCATGGCACATGCATGCATTCACGTATTGCGTATCGAAGGTGTTCAATGGATTGTGGAAGGCCCGCACGGCGTAAAGGACCGCCACTATTTTCCCAATCGTTCGGAGGCGATTGCAGCCGGTGTTGCCTTCGCTATTCAACATAGAACCGAACTTGTTGTGCACACTCGAGATGGCCGCGTGAGCCGACGCCGGTCCTTCCCGGAGTCCTTGGCATAGATCGGTTGAACTTGAGCCCGCCGAACCGTAATCTGCCGCGGACTCGAACGCCTGTACCTTGTAGGGCTCCAACCAGTCACCATCGCTTGCAGCGGGATGCCGGACATCCAGACAGACTCGCACTAAGCGACGTTGACAGGATGCGCGCCCAACGACCATTCACTAGCGCTTGGCTGTCATTCGTCGCGGGCGCTATTTTTCAGCGAAAAAGCCACGTCGTGAAGATCGAGGCGTAACGTTCTACGCATTAAAAAAACACATAAAACTAGCTTGGCTCCATTTTTTGACGCCGTACGGCGGCTCTGGATTCGTCAGCAGCCGCTGCGAAAGCCCACCGTCGAGACTTACTGCTACGCCGCCCTCAGGGAATTGGCGAGAGCCAACGTGAAACTATCAACCTCGAGCCAAAACAATCTCGATTGACGCGGGGAGTCATATCAGCTATCTGACTTTTCGCGTACAGCGTTGCGGAGGTGCAAGCGCATAAAATCCGCGGCGGCTTCCTGTTGCCCAGCCAACAGCATGTCGATCAGATCCAAATGCTCGCGGCATCGGCGCTCGGCTTGGTCGCGGTCCACGGCCTTCCGATACTCCATAAGTCGCCGGAGCCGGTCCAGCCTACGCAACCCTTCGAGAATAAAGGCATTGCCCGAGCACGCTGCGATGGTTTCATGCAAACGGCTGTTGGCGTCAAACAGAGCGGCTGCAGTGGCAGTGTGGGCACCGCCGTTGGCCAGCGCTTCCTGTTCGGCACGGCAGCGCAACAACGCTTCGCGGTCGAGCTCGAAAGTCGGCTCAAGGATGCCTGCAGCCTCAATTAGCAGGCGGTAGCGGTAGCCTTGCTTGTACGTCTCAGCAGACGTCAGCACAGGCAAGAACATCCATCCGTGGCCGGGCAAGCGCTCCACCCAACCCTCTTGCGTCATGCGGCGCAGGATCGCACCCAACTGGGCGCGTGTGACGCCATACCGGCGCATCAGTTCGTTTTCGGTGAAACGGTCCGGGAGTACTCCGTTGAGCCGCTCCTCAGCAATTCTGAAATAGATCGCCTCGCCGTCATCACCTTGTGCGGTATTCGGTTCGTGGCCGTTTGTCGTAACGGCGGGTCCGCCCTCGGCAACCGCATAGCCGCCGTCAGGATGTGCACTGACCACGGCTTGGCTCGCCAGACGGCGCAGGGCCTCGCGTACCGGCGAGCGCGACACGCGGAACTGTTCGGCCAGCGCGCGCTCGGGCAGACGGGTTCCTGGCGCCATGCCGGCGGCAGAAATGTATTGGTGAATGTTGGCCGCAAGGACGTCGGCAAGTTGGCGGGCCATGTGGGAAGCGTTCCAAACCAGATTGGCACATGCTATCACATCCGCATTCGGTCTTTTGATTGCTCAAAGTTCCAATCTGTTGCAGCACGCAAAAAGGCGCCGCTCGCGTCTCAAAATGGACCGATGCGCGGCACCGTCGGATAAACCATCAAAAATGCCCGCAATCCCTTGTTGCCAAACGCTTGGCGAGATCCGCATCTGAAGTTTGGTCCTTTGTTACATCAAAAAACCCTTTACATGGTTCTTTGAATTTATAAAATACCAATCATCGCGTTGCCGGATGGTGGCGCAGCCCACAAGAACAGGAGACAGCAGTGCATCGCAGACAAGTGCTTCAGGCTGGCCTTGCGGCCATCAGCGGACTTTCCCTCTTTGACGCCCTGGCGGCTGATGCGACTGGTGTACCCCCACAAGGAACTACCGTGAATCAGGACCTCGTCCGCCACGTCAGCGCTCCCGTGTTCCAGCCACCAGCAGGAAGCTGTGATTGCCATGTCCACATCTTCGACGGTGCGCGCTTTCCATTTGCGGCCAAGCGTTCGTACACACCGGCCGCAGCGCGTGTGGCAGACCTGGTCGCGTTCGAGCAACGGATTGGTATCGATCGCATCGTGCTGGTGCAGCCGAGCGTCTATGGCTTCGATAACGCGGCGCTGCTTGATGCGCTCAGCCAGCTTGGCGACCGGGCGCGCGGTGTGGCGGTTGTCGATCTGGAGAAGGCCTCACCGGCGGCTCTGCATGCCATGCATGCCAAAGGTGTCAGGGGCATCCGCCTCAATTTGGAGGTCAGCGGCCAGCGCAACCACGAATTCGCACTGACGCAGTTGAAGCGTGCCGAGCAACTGGTTGGTCCACTCGGCTGGGCGGTACAGGTCTATGCGGATGTCGACGTGATTGCCGAACTGGCCACCGAGATTGCCGAGCTAAAGGTGCCGGTGGTACTCGACCACTTCGCCGGCATCAAGGCTCACAAGAAGGACGAACAGAAGGCCGCGTTCGCAACGGTGGTCGAGTTGGTCAAGCGCGGCAATGCCTACGTGAAGCTGTCAGCGCCGTATCGCGCATCGCGTAGTGCCCCCAATTTTGAAGACGTTACCGAGTTCGCCCAGACACTTATCGAGGCGCGTTCAGATCGCTTGGTGTGGGCATCCGACTGGCCCCATACGGGCAGTTCGGGCAACCGCAACGGCAATCTCGACCAGATCGAGCCCTTCCGAAAAGAGGACGCTGGGCGCGCACTGAACCAGTTGGCTAGCTGGGCGAGAACGCCCGCGTTGCTGCAACGCATCCTCGTCGATAACCCGGCCCGTCTTTATGGCTTTGGCCGCGCGGCGGCCTGACCACGCACCCACGTATTAGCAGGAGTTTCCTATGACGATCAAGACCCCTTCGGGCGCAGTACTGCTCAAGCCCGACGAATTGCCCAACTATGATCGCGGCGGCGGCGCGAGCACCACCCCGCTGGTTGGCCGGTCCGTTGGTTCGGACAGCTTTATCACCGGCTACACCTCGTTTGCCGGCGGAGTCGAAATTCCGTTCCACAGCCACAACTGCCAGGAAAGCGTGGTGCTGGTGGAGGGCGAGGCGATGCTCGACATCGACGGGCTCGAATACCGCCTGAAGCCGCTGGATACGACCTTCATTCCGCCCAACGTCCCGCATCGCTTCCGCAACCTGTCGAAGACGGCGCCGATGAAGATCCTGTGGATCTACGCAACCAGCGACGCCACTCGCACACTGGTCGATAGCGGTGAAACCCGTCCCGTATCGGCCGAACACCAGACCCCCAAGGCTTAACAGAGAGTTTTCATCATGCGCATTCTTGTTCTCCCGGGCGACGGCATCGGCCCCGAAATCGTTGCTGCTTCCATCGACGTCCTGAAGCAGGCCGATCAGGCCTTCGACCTGGGCCTGCAGTTCGACTATGAAGACGTTGGCTTCGTCAGCCTGGAAAAGCACGGTACCACCCTGCGCCAGGAGGTGCTGGACAAAGCCACGTCGTACGACGGCGTGATCCTGGGTACCCAGTCCCACGCAGACTATCCGACGCCGGACAAGGGCGGCCGCAATATCTCGGCGGCGTTCCGTTGCGATCTGGACCTGTACGCGAACGTGCGTCCGTCGCGTTCGCGTGAGTTCCTGGGCAAGGGCGCCAAGAACATGGACCTCGTCATCATGCGCGAGGCCACTGAGGGCTTCTATCCCGACCGCAACATGTACGAAGGATGGGGCGAGATGATGCCGTCGAAGGATATGGCCATTTCGGTACGCAAGATCACGGCCCATTGCTCGGAGCGTATTGCCCGTCGTTCATTCGAGTTGGCAATGAAGCGCAAGAAACATGTGACTGCGATCCACAAGGCCAACAGCTTCCATATGACTGATGGACTGTTCCTGCGCGAAGTGCGCAAGGTGGCGGCCGAGTTTCCCGAAGTCAAGTTCGATGACCTGCTGGTCGATGCGTCGACGGCGTATCTGGTGCGCGACCCGTCGCGCTTCGACGTAGTCGTTGCCACGAATTTCTATGGCGACATCCTGTCGGACCTGGCCAGCGAACTGTCGGGCAGCCTTGGTCTGGGCGGCTCGGTGATGGCGGGCGACAACCTTTGCTGCGCGCAGGCCCAGCATGGTTCGGCCCCGGATATCCAGGGGCAGGACAAAGCTAACCCGACGTCGATGATCCTGTCCGTCGCCATGCTGGTGCAATGGCTGGGCGAGCACCGCGCCAAGCCCAACTTCGTGGCGGCCGCTGCGGCCATCGATGCGGCCGTCGACAAGGTGCTGGCGAACCCAGCCACGCGCACCGCGGACCTGGGTGGCACGATGGGCTGCGCCGCTTTCGGCAAGGCGGTTGCCGAAAGCATCACGAAGGCCTGATCTCAGCCTTCGGTTTGGCACGGTGATGGGAATCCATCGCCGTGCCGCAGTACACAAATAAGAACATTCGGAGACAGCATGAACCCACTCAAGTCATGGCTGGCGGCGACGCTCGCCGGTATGTCACTGATCGCCGGTGCCGGCGCGAATAGCAACTATCCGTCGAAGCCGGTCAGCATCATCGTGCCGTTCGCCCCTGGCGGGGGCAGCGACAACGTGTCGCGCTATATCGCCACGCGCCTGTCGGAAAAGACCAAAGCCCAGTTCCTGATCGACAACCGGCCCGGCGCTGGCACCAATATCGGCAACGAGGCGGCGGCGCGCGCCGCGCCCGATGGCCAGACGCTGCTGTTCGGACAGGTCGCCTTGTCGATCAATCCGTTCGTCTACAAGAAACTGCGCTACGACACGGAGAAGGACTTTGTGCCCGTGGTACAGATTGCCACGTCTCCGACGGTCCTGGTCGTGACAAAGAGCTTCCCGGAGCAGGATCTCAAGGGAGTGATCCGCTACATCAAGGCCAATCCCGGCAAGGTCAACTTTGCGTCGGGCGGAAAAGGAACCTCGGTGCATCTGGCCGGTGAGCTCTTTCGCAGCATGGTCAACGCCGAGATGATCCACGTCCCTTACAAGGGAAGTGGGCCGGCCGTGACTGATCTAATTGGCGGCCAGGTACAGATGATGTTCGATACCGCAGCGTCGGCGCTGCCCCAACTCAAAGGTGGCAAGCTGCGCGCCATCGCTGTCACGGGCTTGCATCGCTTGCCCGAACTGCCTGACGTTCCGACGTTCGCCGAGGCAGGTCTGACTGGCTTCGATGCCCCGGCATGGTATGGGCTGCTTGCCCCGGCGGGCACCCCGAAGCCGGTCATCCAGTTCCTGAACGCGCAGGTCAACGACATCCTCAAGGAGCCTGCGACAAAGCAGCGGCTGGCCCAGCTTGGCGCGGAGCCGGCAGGCGGATCGCCCGACGACTTCGCCCGGTTCATGCGCGCTGAATCGGCTCGATGGTCGGCCGTGGTGAAGACCGCGAACGTGGCCGCCGACTAGACCAGTTCTCAACCCTTGACGCACCGACGCGATCGTCCGGTGCGCCGCCCCGTGGCGGAGCTACCAGCCGCCAAGGGCATGCTTTTGTCTTGAAGAGAAGGACCGTTATGTATTCCCACTCGATGTCGATCGATGCCGATGTCTCACCGGAAGCTGCGAAGCAGGAAGTGCGGCGCCGAGCGATGAGCAAGAACGCCTGGCGACTATTGCCCTTGCTGACGCTGGCATTCATCTTCAACTACATCGATCGCACGAGCGTGGGCTTTGCGGCGTTGACGATGAATCAGGACATCGGGCTCACGCCGGCGCAGTTCGGATGGGGCGCCGGTATCCTGTTTGCCAGCTATTGCCTGTGCGAGATTCCGAGCAACCTTGCGCTCTACAAGTACGGGGCACGCCGCTGGCTGGCGCGCATCATGATCACCTGGGGCATCGCGGCCACGGCGACGGCGCTGGTGCAGGGTCCGACAAGCTTCTACGTGCTGCGCCTGCTGCTTGGCGTGGCCGAAGCGGGCTTCTTTCCGGGTGTGACGTTTTTCCTGGCGTGCTGGTTCCCCGCGCAATACCGCGTGCGGGTGCTTGCGTTCTTCATGCTAGGTGTGCCGCTGTCGTCGGTGATCGGCGGACCGATGTCGAGCCTGCTGCTGCAACTCGATGGCCTGCTCGGCATGCATGGCTGGCAGTGGATGTTCGTTGTGCAAGGCCTGCCTGCGGTCTTTATCGGCATCGCGGTGCTGATCCTGCTGCGCGACCATCCGAAGGACGCACACTGGCTGACCGAGGAAGAGCGTAGTGAGCTGATCCTAATGCTTGAGGAGGAGCCGCGACAGAAGCCCAAGAAAGCGCTGTTCGGCGCACTGAAGGACGGTCGCGTTTTGCTTCTGGCCGCCATCCAGTTTGGCTTTGTGCTCGGTTCGTACGGCATCGGCATCTGGCTGCCGCTGATTCTGAAGGGCCGTGGCTATAGCACGATGTCCGTGGGGCTGCTCTCGACCATCCCCTATATCGCTGCCGTGATCGGCATGCTGATCTGGGCGCGCATCGTGGATCGCAGCGGCAAGACGACCCTCAACCTCGCCCTGGCATGCGTGCTCGGCGCGGTAGGGCTGGCACTGTCGACGGTAGTCGACGGCTTCGCGTGGGAACTGGCTGGACTCAGTATCGCTGTCGTCGCCGTCAGTTCGGCGCGCGCCATCTTCTGGACGATTCCGACGCGCTTTCTGACCGGCGTGGCGGCCGCCGGCGGACTGGCTTTCATCAACTCGATCGGCACGCTGGGCGGATTCGCCGGCCCCTATCTCATGGGTTACCTGAAAGAGGCGACGGGGCAATTTTCCGCAGGCATCTGGGCTTTGGCGGCCATCCTGATGGTGTCGGCATCGCTGACGGCATCGCTCCCATTGCTCATCCGCAAGGATTGAGCCTCTTCCAAACACTATGTTCCATAGCTCGGACTTCCGAGGGATAGTCATGACCCAAACCATTACGACCTATAACCCCAGCACCGGTGCCGTCCTGCAAACCTATGAGGGCTGGACTGCAGAACAGATCGAAGTCGCGGTTGACGCCGGCCATGCTGCAGCGAAGGCCTGGGGCCAGCAGCCGCTGACCGTGCGCGTGGCTGCGTTGCGCCGCCTGGCCGAAGAGTTGCGCCGCCAAGCGACGCCCTTCGCCGAACTTATGACTGCCGAAATGGGCAAGGTCTTGGCCGAAGCCGCTGGCGAAATGGAAAAGTCCGCCGTCACCGCGCTCTACTACGCCGACAACGCTGCCCGTATCCTGGCTGATGAGAAGGCCAGCATCGACAACGTGGACGCATGGGTCAGCTACGAGCCGATCGGCCTGGTGCTGGCGGTGATGCCCTGGAACTTCCCAGTGTGGCAGGTCATGCGTTTCGCGATCCCGACGATTGCGGCCGGCAACGGCGTCTTGTTGAAGCACTCGCCGAATGTCACGGGCTGTGCGTTGGCGCTGGAGAAGTTGTTTCTCGACGCAGGCCTGCCAAAGCACCTCGTCACCACGCTGGTGGTGGCGGAGCCTCAGGTGCCGCAAGTCATCGACGGTCTGATCGAAGACGACCGAATCGCCGCCGTGACGCTGACGGGTTCCAATCGCGCCGGCGCAGCGGTTGGCGCGGCTGCGGGGCGCGCGTCGAAGCGGTCCGTGCTGGAGCTGGGCGGCTCCGACGCCTTCATCGTGCTGGAGGACGCGGACCTCGACAAGGCCGTGCCTGCGGCTGTCAAAGCTCGTTTCAACAATGCCGGCCAGAGCTGTGTCTGCGCCAAGCGCTTTATCGTTGCAGAAGGCATCGCCAAGGCATTTACAGAGCGGTTTGTGCAGGCGACCCAGGCGCTGATTGTGGGCAATCCGAACGATTCCGTAACGCAGATGGGTCCTCTGGCACGCGCCGATCTGCGCGAAGCGCTGGATTCTCAAGTGCGCCGGTCGGTCGAGGCGGGCGCGGTGCTGCTGACCGGTGGCAAAGCCGTGGAGGGGTCTGGCAGTTTCTATGCGCCGACGGTGCTCGGCAACATGCAGCCAGGCATGGCGGCGTTCGATGAAGAGACGTTTGGTCCGGTAGCGGCCATTGCGGTTGCTAAGGACGATGCGGACGCCGCCCGTCTGGCCAACGCCACGCCATTTGGTCTGTCGGTTAGCGTGTGGTCGGCCTCGACTCAACGCGCGCTCGCTGTGGCCAAGGATGTCACCAGCGGCGCGGCGTTCATCAATGCGATGACGGCATCGGATGCCCGAGTGCCGTTCGGTGGCACGAAGAAGTCGGGCTATGGCCGTGAACTTGCCGCTGCAGGTATCCGCGAATTCACCAATGCGCGTACCTACTGGTCTGTCGCCTCTGCCTGAACGTCCGCGACGTATGCCCAGGGGCGCAGGCTAACCAGGGCATCTGCCTGATCCATTTCAAATCCGCTCGATAAGGGGCGGCAAAACGCACAAAAGATGCCTGCGGGTCAGGCAGGAGAGCGTTCGACCGCAGGATTCTCGCGGCGCGCTTCTATACGGCTTGCTGGATTCGCCGCGCCAGCGATTGACGAGCCGATAACAACAACGGAGGAGAAGGTCGAATGAAAGGTAAGGTCTTTCTGGGCGTTGCACTGCTGGCATCGGTCACGCAGTCCCAGGCACAGTCGGCTTCGAGCGTCACGCTGTATGGAATCATCGATACAACTATCCGATATTCCAACAACAATGCAGGAGACAAGAACCTGGCAGAGCTCACGGACGGCTACTTCAACGGGTCGCGCTGGGGCATTCGGGGCAATGAAGATCTCGGAGGAGGGCTGAATGCGCTCTTCGTGCTGGAAAGCGGGTTCGACCCGAGCACCGGTGTGTCATCCCAGGGCACATCCACAGCGAATTATGGGCAGCAGTCAACGGGTGGACAAGGCAGACTCTTCGGCCGCACGGCGATCATTGGATTGGAAAAGGATCGGATCGGCCGTCTGACGTTTGGACGGCAGTTCACTACCGCCTACGATGCTTCGGGGCGCTTCCAGCCAAATGGTCACCCCAATCTCGATCCGGTCACTATTATCAATAGCTACACCGGACCGCGGCAGGACAACATGGCCAAGTATTTTGGTCAGTGGGGACCGCTGTCGGTTGGCTCGCACTACACGTTTGGAGAAGTGCCTGGCCAGACCAAGCGCAGTTCCAGCTATGGGGTCTCGGTCGGTTACAGCGCGAGTCCGTTCGACATAGGGGCGTTCTGGCAGCAAGCCAATGCGCTGACGACGCCCGAGGCACGCAAGATTTGGGGTCTCGGCGGGAACTACCGCATCGGCATCGTCAAGATTGCCTTTGGTTACCTGAACAACCGGTTCGACGTCAGTCCCACGCGCAACGACGTTTTCACAGGCGGATTCGCCGTGGATGTAACTCCTGCGCTCACGATGTCGGTGGCCTCGCACTACGACCGCCAGCGTAACGCGGATGGCAGTCGAATCATGGTCACCGGCGTTGCCGACTACAGCTTTTCCAAACGGACTGACGTCTACGCCGAGGTCGACTTTAACCGAATCAACGGCAACTATGCATTACCGACCTTCATGGGCGTAAAGGGAAGCAAGGTTGGCGGCGGTATTGGTCTGCGGCATCGCTTCTAAAGCGCGAATTTTGCTCACCGACAGATGAGCGACCTAAAGCGGGCATCGAGCCACGCCAGCCCGATGTCCGCGTCGACCCATTTCGGCCCTCTGGTCGCCACGCCTTCACTGACGCATGTGTGACCTCGTTCAGCCATTCGATTCGAGAGGCTGTAACTCCCAAATGAAGCGAGCAGTGGCCTATCCGTCGCGTTCAGTTCCGCAGGAAGTCCAACACCATCCGATTGAATGCATCCGCATGCTCCCACTGTGCCCAGTGACCGCAGCGATTGTAAATATGCATCTCGGCGTTCGGGATACCGGCAATCAGGCGCAGGCCGACGTCCATCGGTACGAAGCGGTCCTCGCGGCCCCAGATGACCAAAGTGTGTGCCGCAATCTCGCCCAGTCGGGGGCCGTAGTCGGTGAACTGCTTCGGGTTGGCCTGCAGGCTCTTGACGAAGTTCTCGAGGTGGTCTCGCCGGGCAAGCATGTTGTCGAGGCGGGCCTGCATCAGGTCGTCGGTCAGTGCACTGGCGTCGTAGACGAAGACGTTCATCATGCGCTTCAGGTTCTCGATGGTCGGCTCACGGTACAGGCCGTTAAGCAGCTTGATGCCTTCGGTAGGCATCGGTACGAACTGGCTCGGGCCGCCCGTGCCGCCGCCCATCAGGATGAGCTTGCCGACGCGGGTCGGGTTTGCAAGCGCGAACGCCACGGCGCTATGGCCACCCATCGAGTTTCCCACGAGGTGGGCGCGCTCGACGTCCAGGGTATCGAGGACGGCCTTAACCACGCGGGCGTTGAGTTCCGAGCGTGAGCCAGTGTTCACCACGGTGTCGCTCTTGCTCCAGCCGGGGCAGTCCACAAGCAGTACTCGGTAGCCGGCTTCGACCAGTGGGTCGATATTGCGGTTAAAGTTGGCCCAGCCGCTGGCGCCAGGGCCGGAGCCGTGGAGCATGACAACGGTTTCTTTGCCCGTGTTGCCGGTGTCATTGAGGTGGATGCGGAACTCGGTATCGCCGTCACGGACGGTGACGAATCGACTGGAGGAAGCTTCGGTAATGGCTTGCATGATGGATTCCTTGTGAGTGTGTACGGAGTGGAATCAGGCGCCGTGACGGTCGGGCAGGGCGGCGCTGGCCTTGAACGATGAGAAGGTGCCAACTACCGTTAGCGCGGCCAATGCCGCAATGATGACCAGCGGGATGCTGGCCGCTACCAGCATCGAAGGGCTTTGGCCGAGGGAAAACAGTTGTCCTGCAACAAGCGGTCCGAGGATCGAGCCGAGGCGGCCCACGGCTACCGCCGCACCCACGCCCGTCCCGCGTACTTCGGTCGGATATGCCTGGCCAGCCAGCGCATACAGCACGGACTGTCCGCCAACGAGAAACAGACCGCAAAAGAATGCCCCTGTCGCCATCGAGGTGCTGCTGCCGGCCCCGGCCAGCCCCGCCAGTGCGGCGGCGATGCCCACGTACATGGCGATCACCGTGAAATGCCGGTTGAAGCGGTCCATCACATTGGCGATAGCCACCGCGCCGATGCCACCACCGACGTTGAACATCATCATCGCCACGCCAGCCTGCGTGCGGCTAAGACCATTTGACAGCACCATCGACGGGAGCCAGTTCATCAGGAAATAGAGGACGATCAGCGTGCCGAGATAGCTGATCCACAGGGCCAGTGTCGTACGCGCACGCCCTTCGCGGACGAGTGCCTCGATAAAGCCCGGCGTGGCGGCGCGGCCGGCCGACTTCGCCATCACGAACTGGGTTGACTCGCGCATCCACAGGCCGAGCAGCGGCAGCATCAGCAGTGGACCGAATCCGCCAACGTAGAAGATATGCCGCCATCCCTCGTCAGCCGGGCTGACGATGCCAATGCCCGCTGCCAGCGCTGCACCGAACGGCATGCCGCAGTACATCGCGCCGACCGCCGTGTTGCGATGTCGCGGAGAGGCGGCTTCGGAGCAGAGCGCAATCAAGTTTGGCATGGCCGCGCCCAGTCCGAGGCCGGTTAGCAGACGCGCCGCCAGCAATGACTCGAAGTTCCAGACCAGCGTGGTCGCCAGCGAGAACAGCCCGAACAGTGCGACCGACAGCATCAGCACACGCTTGCGGCCAAGGCGGTCAGCCAGTCGCCCACCGAGTGCCGCGCCGGGCAGCAATCCGATGGCGCCGGCGCTAAATGCCCAGCCCATCTGGGCGACGGACAGCGAAAACTCCTTCGCGATGCGCGGTGCGGCTACACCGGCGGACTGCAGGTCGAGTCCTTCGAGCAGGGCGATGGCCAGGCAGAGGCCGATGGTAGCGAGGCCGCTGGTGTTGATGGTGTCGGTGGGGCGTGGCAAGTTCATGGGTGTCTCCGGTTGGATGTCGCGGTCCCGCTCTGTTGGCGGATGCTCTCGCGTTGGTTGGCTACGACTGTGCGACGGCGGCGCGCTTCGTGAGGTCGAGCGCCACGTCGACGATCATGTCTTCCTGGCCACCGACCATGCGTCGCTTGCCCAGTTCGACGAGGATGTCGACCGTTCGGAGGCCGTACTTCTTCGCAGCAACTTCCGAATGGCGCAGGAATGACGAGTAGACGCCGGCATACCCGAGGGCGAGCGTTTCCCGATCCACACGCACGGGGCGGTCCTGCAGCGGGCGGACAATGTCGTCAGCGGCATCCATCAGCGTGTAGAGGTCGGTGCCGTGGTTCCAGCCGAGGCGCTCAGCGGTGGCGATGAACACTTCCAGCGGCGCGTTGCCCGCACCTGCACCCATACCGGCCAGCGAGGCGTCGACACGGTCGCAGCCTTCCTCGACGGCGACGATCGAGTTGGCCACGCCCAGCGACAGGTTGTGATGCGCGTGCATCCCGGTCTCGGTCTCGGGGTTAAGCACAGCCTTGACGGCGCGGAAGCGGTCGCGCACGTCGTGCATCGTCAGTGCGCCACCGGAATCGACCACATAGATGCAGGTGGCGCCATAGCCTTCCATCTTCTTCGCTTCGACCGCCAGGTTCTCCGGCGTGGTCATGTGGCTCATCATCAGGAAGCCGACCGTGTCCATGCCCAGTTCGCGGGCATATTCGATGTGCTGCCTCGAGATGTCAGCCTCCGTGCAATGCGTAGCCACGCGCACCACGCGCGCGCCGGCATCGTAGGCAGCCTTCAGGTCGTGGGTGGTGCCGATGCCCGGTAGCAGCAGCGTGGCGATCTTTGCGTGCTCGACCACGTCGGCCACGGCGGCGATCCATTCGAGGTCGCTGTGGGCACCAAAGCCGTAGTTGAAGCTGGAGCCTTGCAGGCCGTCGCCGTGCGCGACTTCGATGCTGTCGACCCTGGCGCGGTCCAGCGCGCGGGCAATGTCCTGCACGTTCTGGATCGAGTACTGATGGCGAATGGCGTGGCTGCCGTCGCGCAGCGTCACGTCGGAGACATAGATTTTCTTGCTGAGATTCATGCCAGGGCTCCTTCGGTATTCGCTTGGGTCGTCAGCATCGCCTCGGCCATTCGCTCGGCAGTGGCCAGCGCGGCGGAGGTCATGATGTCGAGGTTGCCCGCATAGGCGGGCAGGTAATGGGCGGCGCCCTCGACTTCGAGGAACACCGAGGTCTTCAGGCCGGCGAAGCGGCCAAGACCGGGCACGTTCAGCGGCGCATTCTCGGGAATCTCGTCGAACTGCACCGTCTGCTTGAGGCGGTAGCCGGGCACGTAGGCATGCACGGTGGCGACCGTCGCGGCTATCGATGCCTCGACCGCGGCTCGGTCCGCGAGGTCGGACAGCGTGTAGACCGTATCGCGCATCATGACCGGCGGCTCGGCCGGGTTGAGCACGATGATTGCCTTGCCCTTGCTGGCGCCGCCGACCACTTCGATGGCTTTCGACGTGGTCTCGGTGAATTCGTCGATATTGGCGCGGGTGCCGGGACCGGCCGACTTGCTGCTGATTGATGCGACGATCTCGGCGTAGTGGACGGTCGCGACCTTCGACACGGCCGCAACGATGGGAATGGTGGCCTGCCCTCCGCACGTCACCATGTTGACGTTGGGCGCGTCGAGGTGCGCATCGAGGTTGACGACCGGCACGCAATACGGACCGATGGCAGCGGGCGTGAGGTCGATCATGCGCAGACCCGGCTTGCGTTGGCGCAGGAACGCATCGTTCCTGACATGTGCACCGGCGGAGGTGGCGTCGAAGACGAAGTCGATCTCGTCGAAGACCGACATGCGGGCGAGGCCTTCGGCGCCTTCGTGCGTGGTAGCGACGCCGAAGCGTGCAGCGCGCGCCAGGCCGTCGGAGGCGGGGTCGATGCCGACCATTGCCGCGATGTCGAGATGCTTGCCGTGACGCAGGATCTTGATCATCAGGTCGGTCCCGATGTTGCCGGAGCCGATGATCGCTGCCTTGAGTTTCGTGGTTGCCATGTGGAGGTTTCCTTCGCTTCGATTAGTCGCTGAACGTCGCGCTGACGCTGCCTAGTCCTTCGATCTCGGCGGTGAATGTGCCCGGTGCGGTGACCGCCACCATCGGGCCCAATGCACCGGTGAGCACCACGTCGCCTGCGCGCAGTGGCGTGCCCAGGCGAGCCATGCGGTCGGCCAGCCATACGGCGGCGTTCAATGGGTTGCCCAGGCAGGCGGTGCCGCTACCGCGCGACAGCACCTCGCCGTCCTGCGACAGCGTCATCGCGCAGGCGGTCAGGTCGACCTGTGCCAGCGGCACCGGGCGGCTGCCGAGCACGAAGAGCGCGCTCGAGGCGTTGTCGGCCACGGTGTCGACGAAACGGATGTCCCAGTTGGCAATGCGGCTATCAACCACCTCGATGGCGGCCAGCGCATAGGCCGTGGCGTTCAGGATGTCGACGAAGGTGTGCTTGTCGTGGGTCAGGTCGTGCGCGAGTACCAGCGCGATTTCGGCTTCTACCTTCGGCTGGATCAGGCGCGACAACCGCATCGGCTGGCTGTCGCCATAGGCCATGTCGGCGAAAAGCGCGCCGAAGTCGGGCTGGTCGACGCCCAGTTGCTTTTGCACGGCCAGCGAGGTCAGTCCGATCTTGCGGCCGACGATGCGCTCGCCGTTCGCTACACGGGCGTCGACGTTGGCCTGCTGGACGGCATAGGCGCAAGCCATGTCGTCGAGGGCGATCTCGCCACGCACCGGAGCGATGGTCTGGCGCGATGCCGCGGCGTCGCGCAGACGCGCGGCGATGGTGGTGATGTGCTTGTCAGTCATGAGGATTTCCTGTTCAGGCTGCCTGGGCCAGCGCGGCGGCCGGTGCGGCGTGCATGGTGGCGAAGCCCGCGATCCATTCGGGAATGGCGCGGTAATAGTCAAGCGAGGCGCGGTATGGGCCGTATGCGGACAGTGCGCCGAACGCCGCCACCCAGGTGCGGATCTCGTGGGCGGACTTGCCACCGTCGCGGGTGATCGCGTCGTTGCTCATGCGGTCGACGTTAGCCAGATCGCCCGAAGAGAGGCAGGCAAGGAAGCTGCGGTCCCAGTCGGGGTTGAGCGGATGCAGGTGACTGTCGCCAGCCGTGAAAGCCTTTGCCGCGGCCACGGTACGGGCCTGCCGGGCGGCACGCGATTCGGCCGACGGGTTGCGGCCGGCAATCAGGCGCTCGGCCACTTCCGCGTTTGCGCCGGCCAGTTCGGGTACCGGTGGCTCGTGCGAGATACCGCCGGAGCCAACCACCAGCACGCGCTGGTTGGTCTGGGCGAGAAAGCGGCCGACGGCGTGGCCAAGCAGCCGCGCGCGGCGCAACGTGGCCATTGGCGGCGCCACCGAGTTGATGAAGATGGGGATGACAGGGTAGTGGTCGAGTCCGCCGGTGAGCGCTTCGAGCGCATCCGCAAAGCCATGGTCGACCTGCATCCGGTATGACAGGGCAACGTCGATCTCCGACGCCAGTACGCTCTCCGCCATCGCCAGCGCGAGGTCGGCCGGCACGGGCAGCGTGCCGGCCATGCTGTGGAAGTCGCCAATCGCTTGCGCGGCGGCGCCGATGCAGAACGACGGCATCAGGTCATAGAAGAAGCCGTTGTAGTGATCGGGCGCGAAAATCACGATCACTTCCGGATCGAACGTACGCACCCGTGCGCGGGCAGCGGCCTGCACGCGCTCCACTTCGGCCATCACCTCGGGGGCAGGGTCGAAGTAACCGTGCAACGGCGTGTGGGACAGGCATTCCAGATGAATCGGCATGGTGTCAGGCTCCAGCGGCTTGCGTGTTTTCGATGGGGCTCCGGGCGGGCCGGCGCGGCGTGGTCGACATGGCTGGAGCGGCTGGAATGGCCGGATGCGTGCAATCGGTCATGCCGAGCTTGTCGGCCAACTCGACGACGGCCGTCGACACCTGCTGCGGCGCGCAGACGCCGGCCACGAAGCGGTCCGGACGCAGCAGCACCACGGATTCCGGCAGGCGGCCGAACCATTCCTTCAGACGCCCCGTCGCATCGCCAATCGCCATCACGCCTTCGGGCACGTCCTCGACATGGCGAAGCTGCACGTCCGGCTTGGCGAGGATGAAGCGCACGCCAGCGCGCTCGCATAGGGCGCGGGCCTGAGTGGTCAGGCCAAAGGTTGGATCGCTACCCCAGCCGATCACTGCGAAGGCGTTGCCAATCGCGTCGTCCAGCAGCACGAGGCGGCCGTCGGCGGTGCGCACGCGCGGCTGGATGAACAGACGGCCGACGGGCGAGGCGGCTAGCGGATCGCGCCCGTAGGCCAGGCGGCCGAGCAGGGATTCACGCTTCTGGCTCATCAGGCCGAGCAGACGTCCCGGCGCGGAGTTGCCGGAGCGTTCGAGCACTCGGGCGAGCCAGCCGCCGGTCTTGCGCGGGGGCGGTAGTAACACCACACCTTCCTCGTAGCGCGGCATCGGCTTGAACCGCATCTCGACAAAGTAGCGCTTGACCGATGGCAGTAGGTTGAAGCTGCGCACGAAGGCGTCGCGGAAGCGGGCGCCAAAGCGGGTGGTGGGCGCGAAGATGTCACCGGCCACTTCTGACAGGTGGATCATCGAACGGGCGTGGGTGCGGCGCTCGACAGTGTAGGTGTCTAGCAGGCGGGCGTCGGCCTGGCCCTTGGCAACCATGGCAAGCTTCCAGCCGAGGTTGTTGGCGTCGCGGATGCCGCTGTTGTAGCCCTGGCCTTGCCAAACCGGCATGATGTGCGCGGCGTCGCCAGCCAGCAGGATGCGATCCACACGGAATGTCTCGGCCAGCCTCGCATTGTGCGTGTAGACGCGTTTGCGGATGTACTCGACCTGGTCCGGGTCCGCCACGACCTTGCGGATCAGTGCGGCCATATTGGCCGGCTTCGACAGCTCTTCCTCGGTCTCGCCCGGCATCACCATGAATTCGAAACGACGGATGCCATGCGGCAGGGCGGCGGACACGTAGGGACGCTCGTGGTCGCAGTGCATGTAGATGTGCGGCGAGCCGACGGGATCATTGGGCACGTCGACCACAATCCACTGGTTTGGTTTGGTGCGACCCACGAACGGCACGTTCAGCGTGCGGCGCACGAAGCTGTTGCCGCCGTCGGCGCCAACCATGTATGCGGCGCGAATCTCGCGGGGCTGGCCGTCGGCCGTGCTGACTGTGATGCTCACCCCTGTGGTGTCCTGCGCGAACGATTCGACGCCATGGCCCAACAGTACTTGTACGTGCGAGAAGCGATTCAGACCGTCGTACAGCACGCGGTCGGCCAGTGGCTGCAGGAACGCGTTTCGGCGTGGCCAGCCGAACTCGTCGGTGCGCGGCTCGATCGAGGCAAAGCAGTGACCGTCCCGGGTGACGAAGCGCATCCAGTGGTCGGGCGTGGTGTGGGGCAGCAGGGTGTCGGCCAACCCGACGGCCTGGAACACGCGCAGCGCTTCGTCGTCGAGACCGATGGCGCGCGGGTAGTCGATGATCTGATCCAGCTTCTCGATGACCGTGACGCGAACGCCTTGTAGGCCGAGGATGTTGGCAATCATCAGCCCGACTGGACCCGCGCCGATGATGGCAACGTCGGTGTCGATGCGGGTTGGGCGGTCTATCGCCGCCGTGTTGGCTGTGGTGTGCATGGGTCTCCTTCTCAGGCGCATGGGCGAGTGCGCCCCCGCGCCTTGCGCGTACTGGCTTTCAATGACTGGCTTCGGGGAGCGGTGCCGGCCTGGCTGTCTGTCCGTTGACGATCAGGACGAATGCCAGCGCTCGCTCAGGTATCGCTCGATATCAGTCAGGCACGACTGAGGCGAACTGCAGGGCTGAAGGGCATTGGGTTGTCTCCGTGTCTGTGTGATTTTGATGAGAGTCTATGCATCGATTGACTCGCCTTCAAAAAAAGCTGCAGAATGTGCAAGGAGTGCACATCTTTGATTTTTAAGGATTTTGTCGTGACGAAATACGCCAATGTGCGCGGTCTGGCGCGCGGCCTGCAGGTGCTGAGGGCGCTCAACGCGATGGAGAACGGCCGCGCCACGAGCCAGCAACTCAGCGATGCGACGGGATTGCACCGGACCACGGTTCGGCGCTTGCTTGAAACGCTGGTGGAAGAAGGCTTCGTGCGACGCAGCGCGTCGGACGACACCTTTCGCCTGACGTTGGATGTGCGCTCGCTCAGCGAGGGATTCACCGACGACGAACGCATCGCTACGATTGCGCCACCGATCATGGGCCGCTTGATGCAACGCGTGGTCTGGCCGTCCGACCTGACCACGCCCGACGGCGACGCAATGATCATCCGCGAGACCACACACCGCTTCAGTCCGCTGTCATTCCACCGGAACATGGTTGGCCGTCGCTTGCCGATGCTGCTGACGGCGGCCGGGCGTGCGTACTTTGCCGCGTGTCCGGAAGCGGAGCGCGAAGACATTCTGGAACTATTGCGTTCGGGCGTGGGTGGCGAGCAGCAGGCGAAGCTAGCCAGCGACAACACCTATATCCGCAACCTGGTGCGCCAGACCCTCGCCGACGGCTTCGGCTCGAATCACGGCGATTGGTCCGATCAACGCAAGATTGGCGCGGTGGCCGTGGCAATCGCGGTGCACGGCCGGGTGTTGGGAAGCCTGAACGTGATCTACCTGCAGCAGGCGATCACGCGCGCCGAGGCAACGCGACGCTTCGTGCCCGAACTACAGGAGGCGGCGCACGAAATGGTCAAGGCCCTAGCCGCGCAGTAGTTGGCGGTCCCAGCGAAAAGCTGAGTTGCTGGAAGTCCTGGGGGTACGCCGGTTGCATACGGCTAGGCAACGGCTGTCTCTGAGCGAGCGCCGGGAGGCGCCAGCCGAAGAAATGAGGATCCGATCGCGGCGACGCAATAGCATTTGCGGGTAGCTGCCCCACTCACCCCAACCATAGGCTCGCCACGAGGGCGTGGGCGTTAAGATCCGAATTGCGCCTTGTGGGGCTCGGGTGTTCTCGCAGAACAGCCTTTGCCGAAAGGCCGAATACTGACGAACGCGGCAGATCATGGACCCGCCCTCTGGGGGCACCCTCGAGGGAGTAGTTCGACTTCACAACGGCCGGCCTTGGCGTCCGGCACTTTTGGCTGCGGGCGAGATCGCGCAGTGGCCTGCGTCCGCGGACAGGCGGTCCTCGGCAGACGGGTACCGTATGGCGGGCATCGGTGCGACCGGCCCGCGGTTCAGGCCTGGAGCGGCCCGCGCAACAGGTCAATGGCAAGCTGACCTCGTTGTACCCCGGCGCGTTCTGCTGCATCTCGCGAATGGTAGGGACTAACATGGTGCAGCAATCCCGCTATACGCGTGCCGCCTGACCGGGGGTGGATACTGACTTCATAGCCCCAGGGGCCGGCCGATTCGGCCCCGACAGTTGCCTCGAGATAAACGTGTACATGCATCATCAGGCCGCGATAGATCTGCATCGTGGTATCGGTTGCATCGTTCAATTTCCACTCCGATGATTCGGCCGAGACGGCGGCTGGCCGGCGGCGCCGGAGTTGGCGAGGCATCTCCAGCCTGCGCGCGAAACGTAGGGAAGGATGTCAGCCGTTGTCCTACGCCATCCCTCTTTCGCGACGGATCTGCACGCTCAAATAAAGGCCGGCGTGACCGACGAACTAGCGTAGAGTGGGTAATCTACCCAAGGGAGCGTGGTATGGACAATTACCCGGCAGCAAACAGCAAGGGCTTCGACCTTTACCCGCTGGTCTACAAATACAATCCGCCGCGCGAATGGCATGAACGACGTCCGGACCGCAGCTACAGCGCCTCGGTGGTGATTTGCCGCGAGGGCGTGGCGCCGTCGGCGCAGAGCGGGCGTGTGTTCCAGGTTCCGAATGCGCAGTGGGAAGATCTGGGGGCGGCCAAGCGCGCCGCCGTCCAACATGGGGAAGACATCATCGATGGACTTATCACGGGCGAGTCAATCACCGGCATCTGAGTAAATCTGCGGTCAATACAACCTGTGTTTACGCTCGCCGGATCACACAGCGCAGTTTGGGCGACACGATGCGTGCGACATCATTTAGAGATATTCGCGTGTGGCATGTGCCTGCGACCGCGAGGAATTTGCTCTCTCTGCCATTGAACTCGCACAGATTCGAGCAAATCTCGCCCCCGACTGGAGCTCTGCAGGTTGGGAATTTCGGAGGGAAAACGGGCTAGCGTACCTGCACTGCACGCCCAATGAAGAGTACCGGTCCAGTGGGACGCCCGATTGGCGATCCGGCGGAGTCGCTTGTACGCCGAGTGGGATCAGCTTGAGGTTGCGGGTGTTCGATGCCTGGATCAGCCAGCCCAGGGTCTTGTCCTGTGGGGTGGCCAGCACCACGACATAGCGTGGCGGCTGCGGTGGCGCAAACGCGCGCGGTCCCAGCAGCGCTGCAAGCCGTGGCGCCAAACGCAGTCCCTCGCCGCAATGCGAGCGAATGCCACCATAACTGAGAGCGTGCCGATCACATAGCCGGAGGCGATCTCGTCCAGCGCGCCCCGACCTTCGCTGTGCAGATCATGCGGTCCGCCGGACTCGCGGCTCATTGCATGCACTCCTTCAAGGCTTGAAGGCCACGCCGGACCCACGCGCAGAACGTCTTCCGCCGTAGCCCGGTCCCGGACGATGCGCACGGCAACACCTAGCAGGTAGGGCCGGCGTGTTCGTCCAAGCGGCGCAATGCCGCCGAATCGCGGGTGGCAGAGCCCGCGAGCGCGGATTCGTAGTCAAAATGGTCGGTGACGGGAGGCAGGGCGGCAATCAATAGACCCGGCCTGGCAATGCCATCTGCCTCTCGCCGGGCGTTGAACATCCGGCATACGGGGCACGGGACCCACAGGTAGCGGCGATGTATCCACTGGGCCACCTTGACTACGTTGCCGCAGCCCCGGGCCGGTGGCAGCACCATACCGTCACAACGGTCGTCGGTTCAATATGAGCAACTGCGGCCAGCCAGGACGAACCCAGCCACATCTTCACCGAACTTGGATAGCCGGCGCAACGGCGCGGCGAACGCCCCAATAAGTAGCGTGGGCGAAAGATGCCCGTACTCGCGACCGACGACCGGTACGCCGGCAGCGCGCAATTTTTGCGCAAGCTGTGCCGAATTGCGCGCTAGATCGACCAGCCGGTCGCCGATGTCGGCGCCGATGAATGCCGGCGGCGACAGGCTGATGACATGGTCGACCGGTTGCGTGCCAGCGGGATAGGTGGGTGATGGAACACCGGACGCGCTTCGGGCTTTGTAATCGGCAGAAAGTCATACGGACCAGCCGCGGCGCCCATCACTGGTGGCTGGGAAGTGCCGGCCGCAATGGTCCCTTCCCTGGGTCATCCGCAGATGACAGCCTGACTGGCGAGCTTTAGGCAAGACATGGCGCTGCAGCAGATCTCTTTCCAGTTTATTTGCGCAACTATGCATCCGAAGTTCGCGTTGGCGCGTAGATGCAGGATGAAGGTGCATGGCCGACTATCGACTGCGGCCGGCGCACCTTCATGCCGCGATCCGTCTCGATGCATTGAGATGGCCGCACCTGCCCCGCGCCCGCACCGGACTCATCGTATTGTTTGGATGGTATCAGAGGAGCAGTATCATGCCCGACTCGAAACACGACCTACCCAATTCTGCCGCACTCATCGATATGTTCAATCGCCGCGTGACCCGGCGATTGCAGCGCAGGCAGTTTTTCCGCAATGCCGGCGGCCTTGGCCTTGGGCTGATCGGCGGGACAATCATCAGTGCCTGTGGCGGCGGTAGTGGCGACAATGCGACCGCTAGCCCTTCTGCACCCACCGATGCGGAGATCCTCAACTTCGCGCTCAACCTCGAATATCTGGAGGCCCAGTTCTATACCTACGCGACCACCGGAAGCGGGCTGCCTGCAGGCATGCTGTCGGGCGTGGGCACGCAGGGCGCAGTGATAGCGGGCCAGCAGGTTCCATTCCAGGATCCCGTAGTGAGGGCGTATGCGAACGAGATCGCCAATGACGAGCGCGAGCATGTGGCCTTCCTGCGCACTGCGCTCGGGTCCGCTGCCGTGGCGCAGCCTGCCATCGACATCAGCGGCGCCAATCCTAACGGCGCTTTCTCCGTTGCCGCACGCGCGGCGGGACTGGTGGGGCCCGGCGTGGCATTCAACCCGTATGAGAGCGACAACAATTTCTGCTCGGCGCCTTCATCTTCGAAGACGTTGGCGTGACGGCGTACAAGGGTGCCTCGCCACTGCTCACCAACAAGACCTTCCTGGAGGCTGCCGCAGGCATCCTGGCGGCCGAAGCCTATCACGCAGGCCTGGTTCGCACATCGCTCTATGCCAGGGGCATCAACATGGCGAGTCTTATCTCAGCCGCCAATGCCATCTCCGATGCGCGCGATGCACTTGACAACACGGTGGACGACGATCAGGGCATCACCGGCAGTACGCCGGGCACCTCCAACATCGTGCCGCTCGACGGAAATGGTCTGGCATTCAGCCGCGGCTATGCCGACGTCCTCAACATCGTCTATCTCACCAGCACTTCGGCCGTGAAGGGCGGATTCTTCCCGAATGGCGTGAACGGCACGCTCAACATGAGTTCCTGACTGGCGCCACCGCACTGCTGAGCGGAGAAGCCTAGGGCATCGGCAGTGAAGGAGTTAGATTGAAATCCAGGGGCAACCGACGGGCGAGCGCGGCATCGATGTCGCGCTGGACGCCGATCCGGGTGCGCGAGGCCGGCATCCGGCCGGTCCCGCAAGGGCGAACATGGAAACGCAATGGAGCGCCAACGTGACAGAACTAGTGAATCAGGCTGACTTGCGGCGAACGCTTACCGAACGTGCCTGCGCCGATGTTCATGACGTACTCTCGGGCAGGCGCTGCGGGCTGCGTGCGTTGTCGGCGCTTGCGGGGCCAGCCGTGGTGGCCTCGATCGCCTACATGGACCCTGGCAATTTCGCAACGAGCATCCAGGCTGGTGCCGGGTACGGCTACTCGCTACTGTGGGTGGTGGTGTTCGCCAACGGCATCGCCATGCTGTTCCAGATGCTATCCGCAAAGCTCGGCCTGGTCACCGGGCGCAATCTAGCCGAGCTATGCCGCGACACGCTGCCCCGGCCTCTGGTGATCGCGATGTGGGCACTCAGCGAGGTGGCCGCCATGGCAACCGACCTGGCCGAGTTCGTTGGCGCAGCGATCGGGATTTCGCTGCTGTTCCATCTTTCCATGATGGCAAGCATGGTCGTGACGGCGGCGGTTACGTACGCACTGCTCCAGTTCATGCGTGCGGGCTTCCGGCCCCTGGAGTTGGTTATCGCGGGCCTCGTCGGCGTGATCGGTGTTTCCTATGTGGCGGAGCTACTGATCGCACCCGTAGCATGGCCGGACGTCCTGCATCACGCATTGCTGCCGCAGGTACTGGACCACGGTGCGCTGCTCATCGCGGTCGGGATCGTCGGTGCCACGGTGATGCCGCACGCGTTGTTCTTGCATTCTGGCCTGACCCAGAATCGCGTGCCGCCGCGCAGCGAGCGCGAGCGCGCGAGGCTCATTGTGTTTTCCAACATCGAGGTTGTCGTGGCACTGGGCGTGGCCGGGCTCATCAACATGGCCATGGTGATCATGGCCTCGGGTGCATTCCATGTCGATCACCCCGGCATGGCGCAGATTGACACCGCCTACGAGACCCTCTCACCGCTGCTCGGCGGCGCCGCGGCGGCATTTTTTCTCGCCGCGCTGATCGCCTCCGGCATTTCCAGTTCGGTGGTCGGCACGGTGGCTGGGCAGATGATTATGCAAGGCTTTGTGCGATTCCGACTTCCCGTATGGCTAAGGCGTCTGGCGACGATGGTGCCGGCGTTCATCGTAATTGGCAGCGGCAGCAATCCTACCGATGCGCTGGTGCTTAGCCAGGTGGTGCTGAGCATCGCTCTGCCAGTGCCGATGGGCATGCTGATCTGGTTCACCTCAAGGCGCGCGCTGATGGGTCGGTATTGCAACGGCAAGCTCACCAGCGTCGTCGCATTCGCAGCTGCGATGGTGGTGTTGTCGTTGAACGTTGTGCTGCTGGTGCAGACCTCGGTCAGCGGGTTTTGAGTGCGGTCTTGGAGAATTCTCCCAAGTGGTATCGCTAACTAGGTAGGACAGGTTGAATTGACTTCCTCTCCGGGCTAAACGCCGGACAGGAAGTCAAGGTCGCTACGAGAACCATCCGACTGGATGCATTTTTGCTAGCGGTTGCCGCCGGGCAAAGCCGCTGTTAATATTTCCGCACCTACCGCGTCTCAGACGCATCGATCCCTTCCGGTTGTTTAGCCGGACAGCTTTTTATTCTCCCACCTACGGGCCTTCCTGCCCGTGGGCATGTTGGCCCTATTTTCGTTGAGGCCATCATATTCAAGCGTTTTTTCTCGCTTTTCCTTTGCTCGGTCATGTTCACCGGCTGCGCTGTCCAGCAGACGTCTCCGAATGCTTATCGCAGCTCGGAAGCGCTGCGCACCGGCTCCGTTGAAGTCGTCACTGTCATCCGTGTCCGCCAGGTCACGATCGTCGACAGTGATGGCTACACGTCAGCCAACAGCGGCATCCCCGGTATTGTTGGGGCAGTCGTTGGTGGTCTGCTCGGTGCCCGTGTCATTGGCGGTGGCAATGGTCGTTACATTGCCGGTGCGCTGTCCGGCACGGTGTCCGGAATTGCTACGCAAGCTGTGGCCAGCTATCTGAACCGCCGCAACGGCCTCGAAGTCATTGTCCGCAAGGAAAACGGCAACCAAATCGCCATCACGCAGGATGCTGACCAGCAGTTCGTCACGGGGCAGCAACTGTACCTTGTGGGCTCTGGTGGCGGCTACCGTCTGACGCGTTAAACGGGTTCCAGCCGGAGCCCCAAATCTCTTCATTTACCCTGCGCGGGCCCCCGCGCGGGGCCTTCTGCGCGATTCCTGGAGCAAAATATGTCCATCGCTGTGGAAGCCGTTCCGCTCAGCATTGCGCCCATCGATACACAAGGCAAGACGATTGCCGATGTCGTCTCGGAGGTTTATGGCCAGCTGCGTGCTGCAGACCTCGAGCCTGAGTGGCTCGACGCGGCAAACTTTGGCGAAGACGAGAATGAAGCCCTGTATGGGCCCAACCCTTTACATCCTTGGCCGGAGCTTGGTGGCCGCGACAGGTATGCTGTATCGATGCATCGCGGCCAGTCGGAGGGCTGGATTGTGTGCGTTGACCGCATCGGGCGCACCGGCGAGGCACCTCGCATGGTAACCACGGTCCAGAAGCTGATCACGGCCAAGACGCTTTCGCAAAGTCATGGCTGGCAACTGGTCCACGCCATCATGAAGATGCTCGACGTAGCCTGATCTCAAATGACAAGCCCGAGAGGGCCTGCCAAAGCCCATAGGCTTCGGGAAGTCGCTTTCCCCCGCGTCATAGACGCATCGACCCATGTCCGGCATCGCCCGGACTACCAACCCAGCCGGGACACTCGTCCCTTGGGGAAGGGATGTCCCGTCCTTATCGAAGACGTCCATGAAACCTCTCACAGGGATTGTCCCCTGGTGGGACGGCTCAGTGGGCTTCGCCCCATTTACGTTTTTGAGTTGTAGTCATCGGCGCAAGCTGTCGCCGTAGGCGACAGCTTGCGCCATTCCTGCCCGGCGTCCGCATGGACGTTCCCTTTCTTTCATTTCAGTTCAACGCGAGTATTCGCCGCTGGCGGCGCTCGCTCATCTCTTTCTGGAGCTATACCATGTCCCATCTCGTAGAAACCATGGCTTATGTCGGCGCGACCCCCTGGCACAGCCTGGGTAATCGCCTAGAGGCCCACCAGCCGCTTGAAGTCTGGGCGGACGCCGCCGGCATGAACTGGCGGATCGAGGAAACCGATGTGATGTATCGCATCGGCTCCCACGATCTGGATCCGATTCAATCTTTTCCCGAGCAGAAGGTGCTGTATCGCTCGGATAGCAAGAAGCCTCTGTCGACCGTATCGAAGAAGTACCAGGTCGTGCAACCTGCCGAAATCCTAGAGTTTTATCGGGATCTCACCCAGGCGGGCGGCTATCAGCTCGAAACGGCTGGTGTGCTCAAGGAAGGCCGCAAGCTCTGGGCCCTTGCGCGAACGGGACAGTCGGCGTTGCTCGCCGGTGGCGACGAAGTCCGCGGCTACCTGCTGCTGGCCACTGCCTGTGACGGCACGCTGGCCACGACGGCGCAGTTCACTTCGGTACGCGTGGTGTGCAACAACACTTTGCAGATCGCCGTGGGCCGTAACCGCGGCGCCGTGAAGGTGCCGCATCGCAGCCAGTTCGACCCACGCGCCGTCAAGGAAGAGCTTGGCATTGCCATTTCTTCCTGGGATGGCTTCATGGCCAACATGCAGCAGCTTGCATCACGCAAGGTGAGTCAGGCGGAAACTGAACGGTTCTTTCAACGCCTGTTCACCTATTCCTTGGCAGACAAGCCTGGGGTACAGACCTTGGACCGCATGAACGAACGTGGTTTCAAGGCTGTGATGCACCTGTTCGAGGGTAATGGTCGCGGCGCGATGCTTGAATCGGCCTCTGGCACGGCCTGGGGCCTCTTGAATAGCGTGACGGAGTATGTCGACCACCAGCAGCGCGCCCGTAATGAAGGCAACCGCCTCCATTCCGCGTGGTTTGGCGCCGGTGCCGTGCTTAAGCAGAAGGCATGGGACGCGGCACTCGAGCTTGCAGAGTAACGTCAGCAACAGTGCATTTCCTCTAGACCATCTCAAGCGACCACGCAATGTGCCGTTGAAAGGTACAGAAGTGGTCGTTTTAGGCATTGCCCCGGCTCAGTCCGGGGTTTTTTTTTGGTCGTCCCATGCGCATCCCTTGTGTAGAAGTTGCATTGCAGTTGCCGGTTGTTGGTCTGCTCACGTTAGTGCTGGTCATTTTTGTTCGATCACTCTTCTTGTGCCTGGAGTGGTTACCGTTGCTCTGGGAGGGGCGTTGCGCGGTCAGGGGCGTTCGCTTGGACAGCGACCCCTTGGACGTTGATATCGGCAAGTTGCCCCCGAGAGGGCTGGCTCGGCGTCTGGATGAGTGGAGCGGGGAAGCGCGTTCCGGAAGGACCCAGCTGGGGTTTGACGACTGGTTCGCCGGCGTTGCGTTGCCTGGCAGGGTTGCAGATGCTGGCATCAATCTGCGTCAGAACAAGCTGGCGTTTGTGCTCCAGCATGGCCGACGATACGTCATCACTGACGAGCATCGCGGCATACGCGCGTTTGAATGCCGTATTGATGGGCAACTACCAATCGTTGCATTCATAGATGCCGTGGGCAACAGAGGCCCCTGGTTGACGCTCCAGCGGCTGTTCACGATCGAGGAAATCGTGAGTCTGCGGCCGTGGAACAGCGGATGAAAAAATCCCGACGAGAAAAATCGCCGGGATTTTTTGTTTCTGTGGGTCCGGAAACAATGGTGATTTATGTGAGCTTACCGAGGAAATAGGTTGAGCATGCTTACGTGTTTGTGGGTTTCGGCATTGCCGCGACTTCAGGGTTTGAGGCGCCGGGCGCGTCATAGCCAATGCCCGCGATGCGGGAAATCGTACCTTCGAGCACTGCGTTGGCCCCGAGCCGAATCGTGCCGGCATACGCGATGCGTCCCTTTACCTTGCCGTTTATCTGAAGCGAAACGCGGGCTGCAACGTCGCCTTCCACCGTGCCATCGATGAGAACATGGTCGCCCTCTACGGTTCCGCGGATAAGGCCTTCTGGCCCAACGTGCACGAGCCCACGCGACGACCGGAGGTCGCCACCCACCAGCCCGAAGCAGCTAATGCCGTGATCCAACGCGACATCTCCGTGGATGCTCAGACCTGCCTGAATAAGACTGAAGTTTGTAGTCGTCATTGTCATCTTCCGTCCGTCGCTCAAAACAGTTTGACGTCAGCTCCGATCGGAGCCCGCGAGGTAGCCTTCGCCGAAGATTGCGGCAAAGTCGGCGCCGTCACTGGGGTGGCTGTTGGCTTTTGCGATGTCGCTGGTGCCTTGACCGGCGTTTTGTTCGCTGGCGCCGCGTGAACCGGAGGCGCAACGGCCGCCGGCGCTGGCGTAGATTCGGAAACGAGCGCAGATCCGCCTTGAGGAGCGGCTAGGATGGGCGACTGGCCTTCATTGGTGGTCTGGTCGCCTTGAACCGAAGAAGCTCTCGGAGGCCATTCATGACCCTGGACGTCCAGTGTGCCGGCAGGCGCGATAGCCGATACCGTGGTGGTACTTCCCTGAACAGAATTGGTCGCCACTGCATCGTGCTTACTGCCGGACGCGGTCCACATGCCAATCGGAAACGCGATTGCCGCAACGATAAGTACGCCGATGGCCCGGCGCTGCCCAGCCGTCAGTCTTCGCCACATCGGCTTCGGATCTTCAGCAGGCACTGAGCCTGCACGTTCGAGGAGTGGCGTCGCGTGAGTATCGCTCGGTATGTCGATCGTGAGGGGCGGCTCGTTATAGCGGGTGTGCAGGCGTGCAATCTCTTGGATATCCATCGTAGGTTTCGGGGAAGAATGATCAGTGATCGGCGTCGAGCGGCTTGCCGTCGCGGGTAAAGCGGTCGTTGTCGGGGATGCACAAGCGGTGGATCGCCCGGATATGTCGCGCAGCCTTGATTAGCGCATCGTCCTTTTCCGCGTCGTCAATACTGTGAGCCATGTACGCGCCCAGCACGTTCGTAAAGAGTTGGTCATGCTGATTCAATAGGCGAATGAGCCGGCCGCCAAGGGAGTGGGTGACGACGACCTCGCGCTTGTCATACCGGACACTCATGCTCCGCTTAGTGAGTTTTCGAGACCAGGCCAGCCTTTCGTCCATCCACGCGTTTGCATTCCGGAAGCGGGTATCCAGCGCAAGGATCTTTCCGCTGGCGGCGACGCTCATCTTGGATGTGCAGAACAGGTAGTCACTGCGCAGGAAGTCGCGTACGAAATCGGAGCAGTAGGCGATCACTGTTCCGCTGTCGGTGTCCGGAATGATTCGCGATGCGCGATCCTCGCTCAGCAGGCGCTCGATCGGCTTGGGTCCGTCGCGTGGGGCTTGAAATTGTGACGGGAAACTGCTGCTGTTAGATGCAGACGACAGCGCGTCGGTATCTCTTCCGCGGTGCTGGGGGTCGGATGATTCGGCCATTTTCCATGTTGATGTGGATCTCTCTCGTAGGGCATTGTCCGTCACAACAACACGGCATCAGCGCCAGAAAGCCCCCCAATTTCGTGAGCTTTCTGACTTTCTGCACCGTTTATCTATGCCACAATGCTTTCCATACCCCGCGTCACAGACGCATCGATCCCGACTCCTCGCGAGTCCATCCCTTTGTACAAGTCGTGCCGTTGCGCATGCGCCGACCAGTTGGCTACTGGTGTGGATCTTTTCTTGTGATAAGTGTTTTCGCCGAGCGCTTCCCTTATCAGCCTGTAATACGCGTTCTCCGCTGTGCTTCCTCTGGAGCGTACGCGAGGACACCGTTCGAGCCTGGGACCATGTGGCGTCTCTCTCTCCAGGCCCCTCCTAGGCAGAACGGCCGACGTCGAGCTGATCCGTGAACCTGCGGTCGAACCTGTGGGTTCGCGAAATGGGTTGTTGTGCAGCGTGACCATGCTGCACGAGGGCGACTTTACGTCCTCAGCATAGAGCAGCGCGCAATCGTGCGCCGTTCCCTGAGTGCCACGCCCCCGGAAGGGGCGTGGCATTGCAGGTTCCTATCTATCAAAGCTCGCTGCCGGCGCAAACCGGGGCGGGCTTTTATTGTTTCTGATGAGAGACCTCGATTCCAGGAGCAACTCATGCACCATCAGAACGCCGAGATTTCCGCCGCAATCGCGGCAACGTTGAACCTGCGCCGTGCCGAGTACGCAGAAATGCCGCAGGCCTGGCGTAACCTTTGTGAGGCGACTTACGTCGCCGGGCTACCGGAAGCCGCGAAAGCGAACTTCCTCAATTTAGTAACGACCCAGCGCGGGGCCGACACAGCCCTGCGCCTTCGGGAGCATGCTGCGTCCATCCGGGCCAACGTCGTTCGTTTCCTTGATAGGAGAAAGAGCGAATGCATGCACCCATCACATACAGCGAGCCCGGCGGACGCCGAAGCCTGCTAGAAGAGCGGCCCATGCGGCCGCCCATCATTGGCAAGATCCGGCCTGGCATCAAAGTCCTGACAAAGGCTGCGCGGGACAGAGAGCAGGCCGTAAAGATCCACGATGCGCTTCTTGCCCGCGGCGAAGGCTTCGAGCGCATTGGTGCCGAGATTACCCGGGCGACGGGCATCAAGACACCGTTGGTTCCGAAGAACGTCCCTTGGTTCACCTGCCGCCGTTCCGACTTCGCTAACCCGGCGGTGGCCGACAGTATCGTCCAGCGCTACGGAGAGGATCGTGGCGATGGCAATGGGCACCGCCTCTGGCAATTCCCCGTTGTCTTCGCGTTTGACGATTGGCTGAGCAACATGCCCAACCAACTCGTGTCATGGACGCAAAGTGGTCGCGAGTTTTTCTCCGAGTACGGTCACGACGGCAAGCGCTATTGCAAGATGTATGCGCCGGCAGTTCGTGATGAGCGGGCCAACCGTGCGAAACGCATCTGGGGCGGGCGCAGAATCATCCTGCGCCAGGACGAAGCGATCCCGGACGGTATCTGCGACCCTCAAGAGTGTCCGCAGTACCAGACTGGTCATTGCAGCCTCTCGGCTAGCTTCTTTTTTGCGGTGCCGCATATCTCCGGACTCGGCCTCATCGAAATGCCAACCACTTCCATTTACGTTTTGCAAAAGGCGCATGCCGCCATGCAAACCGTAGCGATGGCGCGTGGCGGCAGGCTCGTCGGAATCCAGTTCTATATGTCCAAGCAGGAGATCGAGATCAGCCGTATCGACGATACCGGCAGGCCGGTGCGCCAGATGCAATGGCTCATCACTCTGGACGCCGAAATCGATATCGCGGCATTGCTCGATGGCTCGGACCGTCGCCCGCCCGCATTGGAGATGGCAGAGCAGGCCGATTCTTTGCTCGAAGGCGAAGGGGATGATCCTTTACCAGGGCAAGGCCCCGGCGACTACACCATCGATGCCCTGCATGCTGAAGCATCGGAGATTGGTGTGGGTCAGGCCGCTGGTTCGGCGCCCGTATCCAGCACGGAGGTGGGTAACAAGGACCTGGAGAGCGAATACCTCGATCTTGTGCAGCGTCTTGGGCTCAACAGCGAGGATGGCACCCGCCAACTGAAGGCCTTCGCAACGGCGACCTTCGGGCGTGGTTGGTCTAAGCGGGATCAGGGTGTGCGACGGTTCTTGGATGAACTTCGCACCGCCCTGGCTAACCCGATGGCTTTCCGAGAGCAGGTGGCGGCCCTCGCTGCCGACGTCGCTACGTAACATCGCCAGCCTCGTTCCGGCAGTTGAGGGAAGCCCCCGGGCTTCCCATTTTTCTTTCTTGCCGCATGCCGGCACATTCCCTTGGAGGTCCCATGATGCTCAACGATGGCGCAAGCCTACTTGTGGCGCATTTCTCTGATTTGCACTATTCACCCGGCCATTTTGCTGAAGCGGATCATTGTTTTGGTTTTGCGGTGGAGGACGCGATCGCAAGTCGCTGCCATGTTGCTGTGGTGTCGGGCGACTCGACGGACCACCGGCTCGATGCCCACACGCCGGCGCTCTCCGCGCTGGCACGGCGGATCCATCAGTTGTCGGCCCACATGCCGGTGTTGATGTTGCAAGGCACGTTCAGCCACGAGCCGCCCGGTACGCTGGATCTGTTTCGACTGATCGGAGCAAGTCGACCTGTGTACGTTGCGGATCGTATCCATCAGGTCGCGCTCATTGGCGAGGCATTCTTTCCTAGCGACGGCGCGATCTTCAGTCAGGCGGAAATGGACGGGTTGCTGACGCAGCACGGCCTGCCGGATGTCGTGTTCACTTGCGTGCCAACGGTCAACAAGGCAGTGTTGGCCGCTGCGGCCGGCGTGGCGAATGCGGCGACGGCGGTCGGTGATCATCTGGCGGACTATCTGGCGGCTGCGGGCGCTGTAAATCGTCAATGGCGGTCACAAGGCGTCCGTACGATCGGTGTGTCGCACGGTACCGTCAACGGATGCCAAACGGAGCACGGCGTGCCGATGGCAGGACTCGACCATGAGTTCACCCTTGGTGCACTGTTCGCTGCCGACTGCGACGCGTTCATGCTCGGCCACATTCACCGCGCCCAGCAATGGGAGCGCGAGGGCAGGGTGGTCGCCTATCCTGGTTCGATCGGACGGTTCCACTACGGCGAGATTGGTGCAAAAGGCTATCTGCAGTGGCAGGTTTCACCGGGGCAGGCGGCAGCTTCCCAAGTGAAAACGCCAGCGAGCGAGACGGTTTGCATCGACTTCGATGGCCCTCCTGACATGGCAAAGCTTGCCGGGATAGCCGCCGACGCTGCCCACAAGTTCGTGCGAGTGCGCTGGACGGTCAACGAGGAGCATCGTCAACTCGTGGATCGTGAGGCCATCCAGGCGCTCTTTGGTGCCAGTGCGGAGGTCAAGCTGGAAGCGCGTGTCCTGCCGGCTGTTCGCAGCCGCGCCGAAGGCATCAGCCGGGCGGCAACCTTGTCCGAGAAGCTGGGGCGATGGTGCGAGTTGACGGGCGTTGACGCGAATCCGTTGCTGGACAGTCTGTCGATGCTCGAAAACCTCGATGCACAGGCGATTGCCGATCAAGTGCTCGATGGCCTTTCTGATATGCCCGTGGCTATTACGCAGGAGGTGCACCCTGTGGTAGCAGTTGCGCCCGCTTTCGTTGCGAAGCTGGTGGACATGGAACTGGATCAAACTGTCGCCGTACCCGAAGCGCTTTCTGCCGCGTCGGTAACGGAGCCGGTAGCACCCATCGCGACCGCAGCCACGCCAATGAACTGGCTGACCGACGATCTTTTTGCGTAGCGATACGACAATCCCTCGAACTTGCCGAGCCATGTTCCGACAGCCTTCGAGGTTGTCGAAATCTGGTTTTACCCGCGTCTCAGACGCATCGACCCGCAGTATCCATTTCTTTTCTATCTACCCAGACGGATGCTTCCCGTCCGGGGCGCACTCCGTCGTATCCTTGGAGTGCCAAATGATTCTCTACCACGCCGGTCCTGACTGGCTCTTTGTTGAAGAGACCTTTATCAACCGCTCGGACATGGCCAAGCGCCTTTCCGAGCAGCATGACTTTACGCAGTGCATGATGTATGAACCGTTCGGCCACGGCCGCGGCGCTGTGATCGCCAAGCGCGACCACATGCTGGTGATGGCCTTGGGTGAGGCGGGTGGCAACACCTTCTTTGCCCTGGCGCCGTCCAAGGAATTGCAGGACTTGATCTGGTCGTTCTCCAACGGCCTGGCGTCCCAGTGGAGCGAAGTGGACCTGCGAGCCCTCACGGGCCAGCAGGATTGGGACGCTGTGATGAAGCTTGCGAGCCAGCAGTTTGCCGCTGCGCGCCGCTCAGTTGAACGGGCGATCGCGGGCAAGCCTGAGCAGGATGCACCTTCGCTGCCCGACGTTCCGCAATGGGAGGAGACTGCAATGGAAGTGCCGTCGGATTATCTCCATTCCTTCACTGGCTCGGAGGTGCCCGAATGCGCCCACTGAAGCTGACGCTTTCCGGATTCCACGGGATCCGCGACGGCATGCATCGGGATAGCATCACCGTCGACCTGTCGGCGCTGCCCGGCGGCCTGATCGCCCTTGTCGGCCCCAACGGGGCAGGGAAGACAACGATCATGGACAACCTACATCCGTTTCCGATCATGCCGAGCCGCGCGAGCAAGATGTCGGCCGACGCGTTCTCGTACTGGGACCATCTCTGCGCCCCACGCGCTGAGAAAGACCTGGAATGGGAGCACGGCGGCAGGACGTTCCGTTCCGCGTTCGCGTTCCGTAACCCTGGCAAGAGCCGCAAGGCCGAGTACTACCTTTTTGAGAAACACGCCGACGGTGACTGGAAGCCGATTCAACTGGCTGACGGCACGCTGTCAGACGGCAAGGCGGAAACCTACAACCGGTGCCTGGAAACCGTCTTGGGCTCTCCCGAAGCGTTCTTCACCAGTGTGTTTTCTGCCCAAAACCGGCGTCCACTCGCCAGCTATCAGCCGGGCGAGGTCAAGAAGCTGCTCGCCGAGCTGCTCGGGATCGATCACTTGCGAGATATGTCTGCAAAAGCAGGCGAGGTCGCCAAGCTGCTCACCCGCTCGCTGGACACCTTGCAGCGCGACGTGCTGACCTTCAACGGGAAGCGCGAGCGCGCGGCCGTGGTGACCCGAGAGATCGGGCAGATGGGCGAGAGCCTGGATGCCGAGCGCAGTGCACGTGACGACGAAACAGCGAAGGGTGCGAAGCTACTGCAGGAGCGCGCGACGCTTTCTGCGAAGCAGACCGCTAACGCCGGTACCGAAGCGCGGTTGCGGGAACTGAACCAGCGCAAGGTCGAATTGGACCAGCGTGCAGCATCGCTGACCAACGATGAGCAGGCCACCGCCGGACGTGCTGCGGCGCGTCGGCGCGAGTTGGATCGGCAAGCGGCCAGTCATCATGCGGTATTGGCGGAGGCCTCGGCTATTGAGGCGGCAGCCGGCGAAAGGGATGCCGCGCAACTGGCCATTGGCCAGAGGCAGGCAAAACTTGCCCGTCAGCGCGAAGTCGTTGAGAAGCTCGATGCCCTGCAGGTCCTGCACGCGGCGCTTAGTTCAGAGCTCACGGGCCTCGAGCAGCAAGGTGTTGCCGGCGCGAAGCTTGTTGAGTCGTTGAAACTGCAAGCTGACGTCATCGAGACCGTTCCCTGCCGCGTTGATCCGATGCACTCCATCTGTCCGTTGCTGGCGCAAGCCCGCAAAGCCAAGGCAAACCTTGGGGAGCAGGTTGTATTGGTCAAGGCACTACGTGAAAGCTATCGCAAGAAGCTTGATCAGGTGCAGTCGATGCAAGGTGCAGTTGCGGAGCGTGCCACGGCGCGCGCTGCAGCTGCTGCACTGCAGGCACAGCTTGATCGCGATCAGCAACTGCTGCAGCGACTCACGGCGTTGGCCGCCAAGAAGCCCTTACTGGACGCCACGCGCGAAGGACTGGCGCAGGCCGAACGCGATTTGACGGCATTGAGCGAGGAGGACGCGTCACGCACTGCGCGCCACAAGCGCGATATCGCGGATGTGCAATCCCAGCTCGAAGCGGTACGCCGGGAACTGGCGACGCTGGCCACTGAGGATGTGACGGGCATGCTGGCCCAGATGGACTGCCAGATTGCCGCCAGCCGGGAGGCTGTTGCTGCAATCGCCGGTCGGATCGAAGCAATCATTCGGCAGGAGAGCATGTTGGTGGCCGAGCGTGAGCGTCTGGATGTTGAGCTTGCCGGTATGCCGGTGATCGAGGCCAAAGCGCAGACGCTGTCCGACCAGATTGCGCAATGGAAGCTGCTTGCGAAAGGCCTGGGCAACGATGGCGTGATCGCGTTGTCCATCGATGACGCGGGCCCGGCCATCACGCTGATCGTCAATGACTTGCTTCTGGCCTGCTATGGACCGCGATTCACCATCGCGATCCAGACGCAGACAGTGCTGGCCAGCGGCGAACTGCGCGAAGGATTTTCCATTAATGTGATCGACGCCGATAACGACACCACGAAGGAATTTGGCGTGATGTCAGGCGGGCAGAAAGTCTGGATCAATGAGTGCCTGACGCGCGGAATCGCCCTTTATCGGGCGCAGGACGCGCAGCAGCCTTTCCAGACCCTATTCACCGATGAATCGGATGGCCCATTGGATCCGGATCGTAAGCGCGCGTTCATGAAGATGAAGCGCGAGGTGTTGCGGGTCGGTGGCTATCAGCGGGAGTTTTACATATCGCAGACTCCCGACCTGGTCGACGACGCAGATGGCGTCATCGATGTGGTTGCGCTGGCGCTGCAGTAAGCCCGGCGCCATTCACTAACCTTATGCCCGCTTCTCGCAAGAGAGCGGGCATTTCTTTGTCTCCAATGTCTACGGAATATCTTGAAGATGTCTTTGCCCAACTCCGGGCCGATGGCATTGAGAGCTACTGCCAGCAGATCTGCGGCAGTGGCTACTGCGGCACGGGTCCCGTTTATCAGTACGGCAACGATGCGGCAACCGAGTTGCCGGTCGGCTTTTATCCCCCTTTGGAGGGGCAGCCCTTGGGCACCCTCCATCCGTTAAAAACGCAGGCATAGCCCTGTTCTTAGGCTCTGAATTATGTCCAAAGTATTCGTCACGGCCGAAGAGGCCGAAAAGCTGCTACCGCGTCGTCGCAAGATTCACACTTTCATCCGGATCTTTGGTTGGATGGGTGCTGATTTGGACCGGGAAGAGCTGCTGGAGGCCTTCCAAGCGGCCAAGAACGTGGAGGTTTCGCAGGACGCGGCCTGCTTTGATCATTACCTTGCGGTAAAGATCGACGGTATGGTGACCTACATTGAGACCAATCTCAAAGCGCTGGCCAAGTTCGGCCTATTGCCGCCCAACCGCAAGGTGGCTTGAGCTCCCGGCGGGCCACTCGTCCGTCGTCTGCAGCCGAATGCCCGCTGCTCCCCTTAGGGGCGGCGGGCATTTCTCTTTCCAACCCAATGGGACCAGCGCCCGCTGGGGCGTTCGTCCATTCAGGACTTGACGCTGCACGTCGACAGCGCAGTGCTGCTGCGTCTTCTGGCGCCGCGTCCTTATCCTTGGTTCACCGATCCCAGGGGTCGAGGGTGTCAGCCTAGTTCGCAAGTATTGCAGTCGATATCGCCGCATGCAGGAAGTAGCGGGCGGGCCTGATGTTGGTCTACATTGGAAATGGATGGGATGCTGGCGAGGAGCGTACGAAGGACGTCTCTAGAGATGAAATCCAATTCGCCCGCTCCATAGCGAAGGCAATCAGGGGGACATTGCGACTGCCAGAACTCGTCGCTCTCGCACCAGCGCTGGAGTGAGTCTTTATGCCGTTTCCAAAGATCCATGGCTGCCGCTGACTTAGAGTCGACGGATGGAAGGGCGGTGGAAGTATCGTGAGGCATTTCGTTTCCGAGTACAGTGGGTCGTCTGGGTTGGGTTTCTGCCGTCATTCGAGGCGCGGCACTTCTACCCTACGTGAGACCAAGCGAAGTCAAGTCTCCGGCCTTGGGGCGCGCATGTTTAAGGCGCTGAGCCCCGTCTGTAGTTGGCGCAGGTTCGAGCCCGCGAGCTTGATGTGGCTCTCCTGACCTACGTGCGATCTCACCAGTCGGACTTCTGTCACTCCAGCGCGCGGTAGCAATGTAGCTTAGTGGCCCGGAAAGCGCCCGACCGCCTCAGCGATTCGCCAGCTTGGCGGCCGGGTGCCGACCCGTGAGCGTCTATCGATTCAAGCGTAGGTCGGCTTCCGGAGTCTGACCCCATTGCGGTCGCTAGTCCATCGCGTCATTGAATTGGCACCGGGCGAACTCGAATCCTTGCGATCCAGGGCCTGGATTGCGGTCTTCTCATCCACGCAGAACGCCGCCGAATGCGTGGGCGGGTTCAGATTGCCGTCGACATAATGTCAAGTCTGCCATAGGGCAGGTACGCATCGGCGGAGGTCGGGCAGTTCCTCCTGTGTGCCCAAGAGGCGTTGCGGTGCGGTGTGGCCAACGATATTCTTCAGCCTCGACAGCGAAAGACCGTATTGTTCGAAAACCGCGTCCTCTAGTAGGCAGCGATCGGCAAAGCCGTAGCGCAGGGACAGTGTGTGAGCGGGCAGGCTGCAGTCTGATAGATCGATCAGCAGCCGGGTCAGCCGGTGCGTGCGCACGGATTCGCGGAAACTGGTGCCTTCGGCAAAGAGGCGGCGCGAGAGGGCCGGCCGTGTCATGCCTGCGACCGAAGCGAACGCATCGAGCGTCCAGTTTCGCTGCGGTGCGCCAAGCACGTGGTGTGCGAGCAATCGCGTAAGCGGACGCATGGCAGTGCCAGTCGCATCGCTATCGCTGCACAGGTCGTTTGGGTGAATCTCGATGGAGGCGGCCGCATCGTTGGCGATGTCAATCATGATCGGCGTGAACGGCCGCAGCCTCACCTGTTGTTTGGGATGCACCAGACGGCTATGGCTGCGATGGGTGCAGCGGATCGATCCCGCGGTCGGCGCAATGATGGCCGTGCAGGGAAACGAGAGATTGTGGATCGTGGTGTGCGCGCAATGGAATGCGCGGAGCGTCAACTGCATGGTGGTCCTGCCGGTGGATGACGCGGGCAGCGCGTCTTCGTGGTTCCGGCTTTGAACTTACCCTCGCCTGGCGCAGGCGGCCCCACCGGTAGTGGGGGGCTGGCCGACGCCATCGCCGGGTAGCGGGCTGGCACGCGGCGGAGCCGTCGAGGCACGACGCAGTACCTAGCAATCGGCATGCGCTGTAAAATGCCCTGGTACCCATATAGCTCACCGCATGCCAGATTTCCCCGACACGCCGGTGCCTCCATCGCCAAGAGCGGCGCTCAAGCCACTCGTCGCCAGCAAGCTGGTTGCGCCGCGCATCAGCCGCAAGGCCATGCCACATGAGCTGCTACTCGCGCGTTTGATGGCCGAGCGCCGCCGCCGCTGCGTCGTGCTGCAAAGTCCGCCTGGCTATGGCAAGACCACAGCGCTCGTCGCCTGGAGCCAGGCGCTGACGCCGCTTGGCTATCACGTCGCCTGGCTATCGCTCGATGCCGACGATAACGATCCCGCTGTATGGGTGGACTACCTGCTGTCCAGCGTCGCCAATGTCGATCCGAGCATTGCGCGCGAAGCCTTGATGCTCGAAGGCGTTGGCACCGATCGGGATGCCATCGAGAGCATCGTGTTTGCGCTGGTGCGTGGTGTCGCCCGCTACCGCCGCGAGCTGGTGATCGTTCTGGATGATCTGCACCACATCACCGACCAGCGCATCTGGGAGGCACTCCAGTGGCTGCTCGACTATGCGCCGCCCAATCTGCACCTCGTCTTCGCCTCGCGGTCCGTGCCTCGTGTGTCGCTCGAACGGCTGCGCGCCGAGAACCAGACGCTTGAGTTCGGCCTTGCCGATTTACGCTTTTCGCCGGCCGAGGCCGAGCGCTTTCTGAAGGCGCAGCTGGCCGATGTCGAGCCAGCCGTCGCCCAGCGCCTGTACGCCCAGACCGATGGCTGGGTGGCGGGCCTCCAGCTTTTTTGCGTTTTCCTGAAGAAGCGGCCCAGCTTGTCGACAGCCGTGCTCGAGACGGCCATGGGCGAGAAGGTGCGAGACCCGCAGGGATTCTCCGCCTACTTCGAACGCGAAGTGCTGTCGCGGCTGCGTCCGGAGGAACTGGACTTGTTGACCCAGGCAGCGGCGTGCGATCGCTTCTGCGCTTCCTTGTGCGCCGCCGTCGCCGGCCGCGATGCGGCAGTGGAGGCCGGCAGGGAAGCGGCTCTGCTGGAGCGGCTGGAGCATGACAACATGTTCATTCTGTCAATGGAGCAGGAAAGCCCGCAGACCTGGTACCGGTTGCATCCGTTGCTACGGGAGACCCTGCTGGAGCGATTCGAGCGCTGGAGCGCCGAGGCTCGCCGCGCTGTTCATGTGCGGGCGTGGCAATGGTTCCTCGATCGGGGCCATGTCGATGAGGCGGTGCAGCACGCAATGCGTGCGGGCGAGCCCGCGCAGGCCGCATCGTTGGTGGAGCGTTGCGCGCCTGCGCTCTTCGCGCGCGGAGACCTCGGCAAGCTGGTAGCGCTGATGCGGAGTTTGCCGGCGGATCAGGTGGCGGCCAGCTTGCCGCTGCGCATGTGGATGGCGCGCCAGCATCTCTATCAGCGTGATTTCCCGGCCTGCGAGGCCGCCATCGCATCGCTCGAACGGGACCTCCAGCCGCAGGCCGTGTCGGAGCGTTTCACGCTGGTGGTGTTGCGTACGGTGCTTGCCATCCAGCGCGACGACGTGGAAGCCATCATGGTGATGCTGCCGCAGTTGCTGGCACCACCGCCGGAGGCGGATACCGTCGCGCTTGGCGGGTGCGCCAACATACTTTCCTGGATCTATATCCAGCGGGGGGAATACGAACGGGCGCGCAGCATCCAGTTGGGCGCGACGCGGCCCATCATCGATGGCACGCCACTGCTCGGCACGACTGCTGGCGTACTGCAGGGTCAGTGCATTCTCGGCCTGAGCTATGCGCATGAAGGCCAATTGCTGCAGGCGGAGCGCGTTTACCGTTCCGTGCTGCGGGAAGCCGAATCACGCGGCAAGGCGTGCGCGGACCCCGCATGCCTGCCGGCGGCGCTGCTGGGCGAGATCCTGTTTGAGCAGAACCAGAACGATGCCGCTCGCGAACTGCTGGCGAGTCGGGTTGATCTGCTGGAACGCGTGTCGATTCCGGATTCGGTACTACGGGTGATGATCGTCCTTTCGGGGGCGCACTGGCAGGCAGGCAACCAGATGGAGGCGTTTGCCTATCTGTTCCGGCTGGAGGAATACGCCAGTACGCTGGGCCTCGATCGCCTGCTGGCGTACGGTCTCGGCGCGCAGGTTTTCCGCCGCCTGGCACTCGGGGAACTGGATGCCGCGCAGGGCTTGCTGGGCCGTCTGCACGACATCGCGGCCCGTCAGCCAGCGCTTCAGCGCTTCAGCGCGCCGGACTTCGCGGTGCGTGGAGCAACCATTCGCTGGATGCTCGCCACCGGCGACCTGGAACAGGCGGCGTTGATGCTCGATCCGCTCATCGCGCACTGCGAGGCTTACGGCCGCATGCATTACGTGGCCTACCTGCGCCTGCAGCGCGCCGTGGTCGATGCGAAGCTCGGCCGCGCCAGCGCTGCCCGGGGCCATGTCGTATCGGCGCTGTATCTTGGTCATCGGCTGGGTCTGCTGCGCCGGATGCTGGACGCCGAGCCTTCGGCGATGGCCCTGATCGGGGAAGTGGCGAAGCAGGAAACACTCGACCCGGTACTGGCCTTCTACGTGGAGCGGCTGCAAGCGGCCTTGCCGCCAAAGCCCGTTACGGGAAATGCAAGGGCGCACAAGCGCGCGGCGACGGTGGGTGCCGTCGCCCTGAGCGAACGCGAGACGGAAGTCGTGCGGTTGCTGTCCGATCTCATCACGACGAAGAAGATCGCCCGCGCGCTCGGGCTGTCGCCGGAAACTGTCAAGTGGCACTTGAGCAATGTCTACGCCAAGCTTGGTGTAAGCGGGCGCGACGAGGCGCTGGAGAGGCTTCGCGACGCAGGCTGGGAAGCCCGGAGCAGGGCGGACGACGAGAACAACTGATGACGGAGGCTGGGCACTCCCTGCGCCGGCGGCCGGCGAGGGAGTGCGGGCCATACTGCGGGCCTTACTGCGGGCCGCCTGCCACCGCCACGATTTGTCCCGTGATGTAGTTCGACTCCGGCAGGCAGAACAGGTACACCGACCCCGCCGCCTCCTCAGGCGTGCCACCCCGGCCCAGCGGGCAACGCTGGGCGTGTGTCTTGATCAATTCCGGATTGATCCCTACGCGGATATCGCGGCCTTCGATCTTCACGGTCGCGCCAGCCTTGGCGTCGGCATCGGTCATCCGGGTATGGATCAGGCCGAAGGCGACCGCATTGACGTTGACCTTGAGGCGGCCCCATTCGCGGCTCAGGGCGCGCGTCATGCCGATCACGCCGGACTTGGCCGACGAGTAGTTGATCTGCCCCGCGTTGCCGTTGAGCGCCGACACCGACGAAACGTTCACGATCTTGCGGAACACTTCGCGCCCGGCATCCTGGTCGGCCTGGAACTGCGCCTTCAGGTGCGGATATGCCGCGCGCAGGATGCGGAACGGCGCGGTCATGTGGCAGTCAAGGATGGCGTACCACTGCTCGTCCGTCATCCGCTGGATCACGTCGTCCCAGGTGTAGCCGGCGTTATTGACGATGATGTCGATGCTGCCGAACGTCTTGACCGCCGTGCCGATGTAGCGCTCCGCAAAGTCCGGCGCGGTGATGCTGCCGACGCAGGCCACGGCTTCGCAGCCGTTACTGCGCAGCATTTCGACGGTCTCGTGCGCCGGTTCGGCGTCGAGGTCGTTGACGACGAGGCGAGCGCCTTCGCTCGCCAGCTTCATTGCGATGGCCTGTCCGATGCCACGGCCGGAGCCGGTGACAAGGGCGACCTTTCCATCAAGCTTTCCCACGGTATCTCCTTGATGCTAGGGAATTACAGGGCGACGACCGCGTCGCCGAGGATCTTGGCCTCGCCGTACTGGTTGGTCGTCTGGATTTCGAGGCGCGCGCGTTTCTCGCCCGCGGCCTCGAACACCTCGGTCACATGGCCCGAGCAGGTGATCTGGTGGCCAAGGTGCGTGATGCCGACGAAGCGCACGCCGAACTCACGGATCTGGCGCTGATCCACCCATTGCGTCAGCAGGCGGCCGAGCCAGGCCATCGACAGCATGCCGTGCGCGAACACGTCGGTCATGCCGGCCTTGCGGGCGTAGTCGGTGTCGATATGGATGGCGTTGTGGTCGCCAGACGCGCCGGCAAAGAGGGCCAACATCGTGCGGTTGACCGGGGGCAGCGTCAACGGGGGCAGGGTGTCGCCCGTCTTGAGTGCAGCGAGATTAGAGTGGGTCATGAGTCGGTCTCCGGTTCAGCCGTTGCGATGCACCAGCACGCTGCGCAGATCGGCCACGTGCTCGCCGCGCTGGTTGGTCACGCGCGTCTCGCGCACGAGGAAGGACAGCGCGCCGCCTTTCTTGTCGTAGATGTCCGCGATACGGCTCTCGAAGCGCAGCATGTCACCGGCATAGGCTGTGCGGTGATACGTGAACGACTGCTCGCCGTGCAGGATGCGCGACGGGATGATGCCGACTTCCTGGCGCCACTCGCTGGTGGGCTGGGTGAACTCCAGCGAGAACAGGAACGTCGGCGGCAGCGGCAGGTCGGGGTGGCCGGCGTCGCGTGCGGCCGAATCGTCGGTGTAGACGGGGTCGGTCTCGCCGATGGCCTTGGCGAAGAAGCGCAACTGGCCCGCCTCGGCCTTGGCGTGGAAGGTCGGCAGTGCCTTGCCGATGTGCGATTTGTCCAGCATGTCGATGTCTCCGTGAAGCGGACGTCAGGCCTTCTTGAACGCGGTCACCACGCAGGCGCCGCCCAGGCCGAGGTTGTGCTGCAGCGCGATCTTCGCGCCCGGCACCTGGCGGTCGCCTGCCGTGCCGCGCAGCTGGTGCACCAGCTCAAAGCACTGGGCAAGGCCGGTGGCGCCCAGTGGATGGCCCTTCGACAGCAGGCCGCCCGAAGGGTTGACCACCCACTTGCCGCCGTAGGTGTTGTTGCCATCCTCGACCAGCTTTTCGCCTCCGCCGTCGTTGCAAAGCCCCAGCCCCTCGTAGGTCAGCAGTTCGTTCTGCGCGAAGCAGTCGTGCAGTTCGATCACGTCGATGTCCTCGGGGCCGATGCCAGCCTGCTCGTACACCGCGCGGGAGGCCGACTTCGTCATACCCACGCCTACCAGGTCGATCATGCTGGGCGACTCGAAGGCATCCGGCTGATCCGTCGTCATCGCCTGGCCAGCGATGAACACATCCGTCCGCAGGCCGTGCTTGCGCGCGAATGCCTCGGACACCACGATGGCTGCCGCCGCGCCGCAGGTCGGCGGGCACGCCATCAGGCGCGTCAGCACGCCGTCCCACACGGACGGCGCGGCCAGCACGTCCTCAGGCGTCACCACTTTGCGGAAGAGTGCCAGCGGGTTGTTGGCGGCGTGGCGGCTTGCCTTGGCGCGGATCTTCGCGAACGTCTCCAGCTTCGTGCCGTATTTCTCCATATGGGCAAGGCCGGCGCCGGCAAACATGCGGATCGCGCCCGGCAGTTCGCAATTTGGCTGGATCTTTTCCACCATCGCCAGCGTGCGGCTCATGGCGCGCGGGCGGTCGTCCCAATGGCTGGCGAGCGCGCCTGGCTGCATTTCCTCGAAACCAACCGCGATGGCGCAGTCCACCGTGCCGCTTTGCACGGCCTGCCGGGCCAGGAACAGCGCCGACGAGCCGGTGGCGCAGTTGTTGTTGACGTTGACGATGGGGACGCCGCTCAGGCCCACGCGATACAGCGCGGCCTGCCCGCAGGTCGAGTCACCGTAAACGTAGCCGGCATAGGCCTGCTGCACGTCGGTATAGGACAGGCCGGCGTCTTCCAGCGCCTGGCTGATGGCCTGTGCGCCCATCTCGTCATAGTGGGCGCTCGCGCCGGGCTTGGCGAACGGGATCATGCCGACGCCGGCGACAAATACATTGCGTGTCATGGGACTTCTCCTCCTTCGGAAATTTTCTGTCTGGGATTTCAGAGCTTGCGCGAGATCAGTTCGCGCATGACTTCGCTGGTGCCGCCGTAGATGCGGTTCACGCGCGAGTCCACGAAGGCGCGGGCGACGGGGTACTCCATCATGTAGCCGTAGCCGCCGTGGAGTTGGACCATCTCGTCGAGCGCCTTGCCTAGCGTCTCGGTGGCAAAGAGCTTGGCCAGGGCGGACTCTTCCAGCGTTAGGCGACGGCGCATATGCTCGCCAAGGTAGTAGTCCACCATCAGGCGCACGGCAATGGCCTGGGCCTGGATGTCGGCCAGCTTGAAACGGGTGTTCTGGAAGTCCCACACGGTCTGGCCGAACGCCTTGCGCTCCTTCACATACGCCAGCGTGTGCTCTAGCACGGCTTCGAGGCGGGCGGCGGCGCCCACGGCGATCGAGAAGCGCTCCTGCGGCAGTTCCTGCATCAGGTAGCCGAAGCCCTTGCCTTCCTCGCCCAGCAGATTGGAGACCGGCACGCGCACGTTGTCGAAGAACAGCTCGGCGGTGTCCTGCGCATGTTGGCCAACCTTCTCCAGCTTGCGGCCGCGGCGGAAGCCCTCGCGATCCGCTTCCACGACGATTAGGCTGATGCCCTTCGCGCCAGCGGCCGCGTCGGTCTTGCAGACCACGACGATCAGGTCGGCAGTCAGGCCGTTGCTGATGAAGGTCTTGCTGCCGTTGATGATGTACGCGTCGCCGTCGCGCACGGCGGATGTGCGGACGGCCTTCAGGTCGCTGCCGGTGCCCGGTTCGGTCATGGCGATGGCGAGGATGGTCTCACCCGAGCATGCGCCCGGCAGCCACTTTTGTTTCTGTTCCTCGTTGCCTATGCGGGCGATGTACGGGGCGATGATGTCGGAATGCATGCCGAAGCTGATGCCGGACAGGCCGCAGCGATGGTATTCCTCGGCCATCACGGCGGAGTGGCCGTAGTCACCGCCGCCACCGCCGAGTTCAACTGGCAGTGTGACGCAAAGCAGCCCCTCTCGGCCGGCTTTCAGCCAAGTCTGGCGGTCGACCTGGCCGGCCTTGTCCCACTCGGCCTGCCTCGGCACGCACTCGCGCTCGAAGAAGCGGCGCACGGTAGTGCGGAACATCTCATGGTCTTCGCGATAGACGGTACGGTTGGGTTGCACTGAAAACTCCTCTTGCCTGGATTCGAGGTCGACGAGGACGGCTGGCCGCTTTGAATAGCGGTGCCTTAGCCCGGCGACGGGTTGTGTTGCCTATGGGAATGTTCGGGAATGGCGGGCGGCGCCAGCCCACCGGCGTTGGGGGGGCTGGATCAGACGATCCCGGCACCCGCCCGCATCACCGTCGATGGATCGGTGCCTCTCATCTCGTTATCTCTACGGTGTGTTCATGGCCAATCGCTTTCAACCCGCGCCGTGCCGTGGCCGGTACATCGGAATGATGGCGGGGCAGACCCCCACGCGGCCCACCTGGGTTGGGGGGCTTCCGGCCTGCTTGGATTCCCCCCCCAACTTCGGTGGGCGGGAGGGTGCGCACCGCTGGTCTACTTGCCCCAGGCCCGGCGAGCTGCAATCGCCAGGCAGTCGACGAAGTGGGAGGAGAGGAAGCAATGGGCGTTCTATCGGGCATTCGCGTGCTGGAATTCGAGGGCATTGGCCCGGGGCCGTTTGCGGCGATGCTGCTGGCCGACATGGGAGCGGATGTGATCCGCGTGGACCGCCCGGTGGCGGCGGCGGACCTCGGCCCGAAGATCCACGGCAAGCGTGTCGACGTGGTCGGGCGCGGCCGGAGCTCGGTGACGCTCGACCTCAAGCGGCCCGAGGCCGTCCAGGCTGCGAGGGCGCTGATGGAGAAGGCGGACGTGGTGATCGAGGGCTTTCGCCCCGGCACGATGGAACGCCTCGGTCTGGGCCCGGAGCAGGCACTTGCGTGCAATCCGCAGCTGGTCTACGGCCGGATCACGGGTTGGGGCCAGACTGGCCCGCTGGCGCTGAGCGCCGGCCACGATCTCAACTACATCGCGCTGTCCGGCGTGCTATCGGCGATCGGCCGTGGCGACGACGCACCTGTGCCGCCGCTGAACCTCGTGGGCGACTACGGCGGCGGTGGCATGCTGCTCGCTATGGGCGTGCTCGGTGCGCTCCTTCATGCGCAGCGCACCGGCGCAGGCCAGGTAGTGGATGCCGCGATGATGGAAGGCGCGGCCCAACTTGCGTCCGTGGTTTGGGGCGTGCTCGCATCGGGCCATTGGCGCGAAGCGCGCAGCAGCAATCTGCTCGACGGCGGCACGCCCTGGTATGACAGCTACGCCACCAGCGACGGCCACTACATGGCCGTGGGCGCGGTGGAGGAGCGCTTCTATCAGGAACTGCTGCAGAAGCTCGGTCTTGCCGATGCGGACCTGCCAGCGCGCAGCAACCGCGCGGACTGGCCGGTACTGCGGCAGAACTTCAAGATGGCGTTTCGATCGCGTACCCGAGACGAATGGTGCGCGATCTTCGAAGGCAGCGATGCCTGCGTGGCGCCGGTGCTCAAGTTTTCCGAAGTCGCGCGGCATCCGCACAGCGTAGCACGCGGCAGCTTCGTCGAGGTCGACGGCGTCACACAGCCGGCACCCGCGCCGCGCTTCTCGGTAACGCCGTCAACGATCCGCCGAACCGCACCGGGGCGCGGCGAACACGGCGGGCAGGCGCTGGAAGCCTGGGGCTTCGATGCCGCTGCCATCGCCGGGCTGACCGGCCTCGGCCTGGGTTTCACGGCAGCAGGCGCTAATCGTGCCGATGGCGACGCCGCCTGAACCTTCACTCCATCCCATGCATCCCAAGCCTTCCACCATGCGTCACGCCTATATCGTTTCTCCCCTGCGCACGCCGGTCGCCAAGTTTGGCGGCGCGCTCGCGCCGCTGACCGCCGCCGACCTCGCGGCTCACGTAGTGCGCGCCGTCCTGGAACGATCGGGTGCGCCGGCCGACAGCATCGACGAGGTGATCGTCGCCCAGTCGTACCAGTCGAGCGAAGCGCCGTGTATCGGCCGCTACGCCGCCTCGCTTGCCGGCCTGCCTGAGACCGTCTCCGGCTATGCGGTGGATCGTCGCTGCGGATCCGGACTGCAGGCCGTGATCGATGCCGCGATGCAGGTGCAGGGCGGCGTGGCCAACGCCGTGCTGGTGGCCGGCGTCGAGAGCATGAGCAATATCGAGTACTACACCACCGACATGCGCTGGGGCGCGCGGCTGGGCAGCGTTTCCCTGCACGACCGACTCGACCGTGGCCGTGTGAACTCGCAACCCGTGCGCCGGTATGGCGTGATGGCCGGCGGAGCCGCAGAAACGGCCGAGAACCTAGCCGCGGACTATGGCATCTCGCGCGAGGAGAGCGACCGCTATGCCGTACGCAGTCACCAACTTGCCACCGAGGCGTGGAAGGCGGGGCGCTTCGACGAGGAAGTGGTGCCAGTGCCCGTGCCGCAGCGCAAGGGCGAGTCGAAGCTGTTCAGCCGCGACGAAGGCATTCGCGAGGATGCCAGTCTCGAAGTGATGGCAAGGCTGCCGGCGCTGTTGCGCGGCGGCACGGTGACGGCGGGCAACGCCTGCCAGCAGAACGACGCCGCGTCGGCTTGCCTCGTGGTGTCGGAGGACTACCTGAGGTCCCACGGACTGGAGCCGATGGGCCGGCTGTCCGGCTGGGCGGCGGCGGGCTGCGATCCGCTGCGGATGGGCATCGGCCCGGTTCCCGCTGTCGGGAAGTTGCTGCCGCGCTTGGGCATGACGCTGTCCGACATCGACCTCATCGAGGTCAACGAAGCCTTTGCCGTGCAGATACTCAGCGTGCTGAAGGCATGGGGTATCAGCGCCGATGACCCGCGCATCAACGTCAACGGCTCCGGCATCTCGCTGGGCCACCCGATCGGCGCCACTGGCGTCCGCATTCTCACGACGATGCTGCACGAGATGCGCCGCCGCAAAGCGCGCTTTGGCCTAGAAACCATGTGCATCGGCGGTGGCCAGGGGCTTGCGGCCGTGTTCGAGCTTGTCTGAACGAATCGGATCGAATGGAACTGAATTGAAGGAGTACGACATGAAAGACAGTCATGCCGACGCGCCGCGCTGCGCCTCGGAGCAGCCATGGCGCCAACAGGATGGCGGACTCGTGCTGCTTGCCTATCGCCATCGCGGCAGCGACGTGCTGCACTTCCCGCCGCTGCCGTTGACTTCGCCACAGTCCGATGGGATGGAACTGGTCGCACTGCATGGCGCGCCCACGCTCTACAGCTACACCGTGATGCATCCGTCCCCGAAAACTGGCCTGCCGCCGACACCGCTCGGCCTGGCCGATTTCCCGGAAGGCGTGCGCATCTTTGGCCGGCTGGTGTACCCGGAAGGCCGCCGCCCGGCCGTTGGCGACCCCTTGCGGGCGTGCCTCGTGCATACCGCAGAGGGACCGATCTACGCGTTCGAACCCGTATCCGGTCCGACCCAAGCTGAGGTGAACCGATGAACAAGCCAATCTACATTGCAGGCGTCGCCATGACCCGCTTCGGCCGCCACGATGGCTCGATGCAGGACCTTGCCCAAACCGCCGTGCACGATGCCGTGCGGGATGCCGATGTCGACCTGCGTGAAGTGCAGGCCTTCTACGCCGCTAACGTCTTCGGCGGCATGGTGCTGGGGCAAGTGCTGTTGCGCGACCTCGGCGTGACGGGTCCCGCCGTCTATAACGTCGAGAACGCGTGCGCCAGCGGCGCCACCGGCGTGCACCTGGCCTGCCACGCGCTGCAGGCCGGGGTCTACGACACGGTGGTGGTCTTCGGTGCGGAGCAACTGACCGCGCTGGGGGGCGGCGCGCTGCCGCTGCAGAAGAACGACTACATGACGTCGCTGTATGCCCGGGCTGGCCTGACACTGCCGTCCGTGTATGCGATGCGCGCAACGCGCTACATGCACGAATTCGGCCTGAGGCCGGAGGTGCTGGCCGAAGTGGCAGTGAAGAACCGCCGGCACGGTGGCCTGAATCCGTATGCGCAGACGCGGACAGGCGTCAGCGTGGACGAGGTGATGGGGTCGCGCATGGTGTTCGACCCACTGACGCTGCTGCAATGCTGCCCGTCGGCCGTCGACGGTGCCGCTGCGCTGGTGCTGACCACATGCAAGCCGACGACGCATGCGAGGCCGGTGCGCGTCCTGGCGTCGGTCGTCCAGTCCGGCCGCCAGGAAGTGGGCCACGACGACATCCTGGCCGCCGAGATTACGGCGAGAGCTGCAAATCTTGCCTATCGCGAAGCGGGCGTAAAGCCCGCCGACCTCGACATGGTGGAACTGCACGACGCCTTTACGATCGCCGAGCTGATCTACTACAACGCGCTCGGTCTGTGCGAGCGGGGCGAGGCGCATGCGTTGCTGCAGTCGGGGGCGACCGCGCTGGGCGGCCGCGTTCCGGTCAATCCGAGCGGTGGCCTGCTCGCCAAGGGCCACCCGCTGGGCGCCACCGGCGTGGCCCAGATGGTGGAAGCCGTGTGGCAACTGCAGGGCCGCGCGGGAGACCGCCAGATTCCTGACGCCGAACTGGCGCTGACGCAATGCACTGGCGGTGGCATCGCCGGGGTCGATCACGCAGCATCCGCGGTGCACATCCTTGGCCACTGACAGAACAGGAGGGATCATGAAAAAGCAAATCGCTGTCGTTACCGGCGGCGCGCAAGGCATTGGCCTCGGCATCGCCATGGCACTGCTGGAAGCAGGACACGCGGTCGCCGTGTTCGATCTGAATGGCAAGGCGCTGGAGAAGCTGGCCGTCGAAGCAGCGGAGCACGCTGACCGGCTGATGGTGCTGCGCGTGGACGTGACATCGGACGCCGAAGTGCAGGCGGCCGTCGCCCAGATCAAAGCCCGCTGGAAGACGCCCGACATCCTTGTCAACAACGCCGGCATCACCCGGGACAAGCGGTTCATCAAGATGACGGAGGAAGACTGGGACTTCGTCATCGACGTGAACCTGAAGTCGCAGTTCCTGTGCGCCCGCGCGGTGGTGCCGGGCATGATCGAGCAGGGCTATGGACGCATCGTCAATATCTCGTCGCGCGCGTGGCTGGGCGGCTTTGGCCAGTCAAACTACTCGGCGGCCAAGGGCGGGGTAGTGAGCCTGACGCGCTCGCTCGCCATCGAGCTGGCCCGCAATGGCATCACCGTCAACGCCGTTGCCCCGGGCATCGTCGAGACACCGCTGATGGCGACGTACACCGACGAGCAGCGTGACCGGCTCAAGGCCACCGTGCCGGTCGGCCGCATTGGACAGCCCGAGGATATTGCACAGGCCGTGCTGATGTTCGCCGGCAGGAATGCGTCGTACATCACGGGGCAGACGCTCTATGTCTGCGGCGGCCGCTCGCTGTCAAGCCCGAGCGTCTGAAGGAGCCGACCATGACCATCCACTATCGGCAGAAGGGCCACGTGGCGGTGCTGACGCTGGACGCGCCCGAATCGCTCAACGCGCTGACCGTCGAGGAACTGGTGGCGCTGCGCGAGCGGCTCGCCCAATGCCAGGATGACGACGGCGTGCGCGCCATCGTCATCACTGGTGCGGGCGAGCGAGCCTTCTGCACCGGCGCAAACCTGAAGGCGACACTGCCGCCGTCCACCGGTTTCGCAGCGGGAGCCTTCAAGAGCCGTGCCGGCGAGGCCAGCATGGGCGGATACACACGGCTGCTGGACCTGAGCGACCTGCAGATCTGGAAGCCGATCATTGCGGCGATCAACGGCTATTGCTTGGGCGGGGGGCTGGAGCTGGCGTTGCAGTGCGACCTGCGTATCGCTGCCGATTCCGCGAGTTTCGGCCTGCCGGAAGTCAAGGTTGCCAGCGTGCCCGCCGTCGGTGGCGTCCAGTACCTGATGCGTGCCGTGCCGGCCGCCCATGCGATGAAGCTGGCGATGACCGGCGAGCGCATCGACGCCGCCGAGGCGTTGCGCATCGGCCTGGTCAGCGACGTGGTGGCGGCTGCCGGCCTGATGGACCTTGCCGAGCGTCTGGCCACGCGTATTGCGGCCAACGGTCCACTGGCCGTGCAGGCAGTCAAGCAGCTCGCGGTGCAGACCGCGCACCTGGCGCCGCGCGAATTCGTGGCGCAGGCCAACCTCCAGTGGGGTCTGCTGCGTGATAGCGCCGACCGTATCGAAGGCCGCACGGCCTTTGCCGAAAAGCGTCCACCAGCCTATCGCGGTGCCTGAGGTGGAGCAAGGAGAGCAGTTACCATGAATTTCAGCCTGACAGAAGACCAGGACCTGATGGTCAGCGCCACCCGGCGCATGGTGCAGACGCGCATCGAGCCCATATTGCGCAAGCATCCGGTTAGCCAGCCGTTGCCCAAGGCGGCCATGCTGGAGATCTTCGCCGCATTTGCCGAGCTTGGCATCACTGCGCCACGCATCCCGGTGGAAGCCGGTGGTGGCGGCCTGAAGATGCTCGACTACGGGATGATCCTCGAACAGTTGCCGCCGGTGGTGGCGCTGTCGCTGGCGTCGCACGAGGGCACGATCCTGCGTATCCACCTTGGTTGCCCGGACGAGATTCGCGAGCGCTACCTCCCGGACCTGATCGCGGGCCGCAAGATCGCCTGCACCGCGAACACCGAGGCCAATGCAGGTTCCGATTCGGGAGCGATCCGCACGCGCCTGGAGATAGACGGCGATGACGCCTACCTGACCGGCCGCAAGATGTGGATCACCAACGCCTCCATCTGCGACGTGGTTAATGTGTCGTGCGTGGAGGGTATCGGCGAAGACGGTCGGCCGATCACGCGCCGCGCGCTGGTCGACCGCCACGAGGTCGATTTCGAGATCCGCGAGACCGGTATCACCGGCCTGCAGCAAGGCCATCTGAGCGAACTGGTGTTCGAGCGCACCCGCGTGCCGGCCAACCACATCATGGGCGAGGCCGGCGACGCGGCGAAGACGCTGACCATGGCGTGGAACGGAAACCGTCCGTTGCTCGGGTTGATGTGCGTGCATCTTGCACAGAAGGCGTTCGAGATGGCCGTCGAGTACGCGAAGTCGCGCCAGCAGTTCGGCAAGCCGCTGGCCAGCCACCAGCTCGTGCAGAAGGACCTTGCAGATATCGAGACGATGATCGTGTCGTCCCGTCTGCTGTGCTACCACGCGCTTGACTGCATTGACCGCGGCTTGCGCGCCAACGGCACGTCCGCGATGGCCAAGCGCTACGCCACGCAAGCGTGCGAGCGAGCCATCCACCTGGCCATGCAGGTGCACGGTGCGATGGGCATCAGCGAGGAACTCGGGCTGGAACGCATGTGGCGCGACGCCCGCGTGTTTCAGGTGCCAGACGGCATGAACGGCATCCTTGCCCTGATCCAGGGGCGCGAACTGACAGGCACGGCGGCCTTCCGCTGAACGATGCCAACTCCATAAAGAGACACTGAGAGAGACACCATGAACGAAAAGATGATGGAAGGAAAGGTTGTGATTGTCACTGGCGCGGGCCGTGGCATCGGGCGCGAGATTGCACTGGCGATGGCGCGTAACGGTGCGAAGGTCGTCGTCAACGACGTGGGTGTGACCGTAACCGGCGATGCGAGCCAGGAGGATCCGGCCGAGGAAGTGGCGGGCCTGATCCGTGCCGAGGGTGGCGAGGCGGTCATCAGCCGCGAAAGCGTGTCCGAAGCGGACAGCGCCGCGCGCATAGTGGAAGCGGCAGTCGACCACTTCGGGAGCGTCGACACCGTGGTCAATAACGCCGGCATCCTGCGCGACCGCATCTTTCACCAGATGACTCCCGAGGAATTCGATGCGGTGATGCGTGTGCATATCTACGGCGCCTTCAACATGAGCCGCGCCGCGGCCACGCACTACCGCAACCAGAAACGTGGCAACTTCGTCCACATGACGTCGACGTCCGGCCTGATCGGCAATATCGGCCAGGCCAACTATGCCGCCGCCAAGATGGGCGTGGCCGGGCTGTCGAAGGCCATCGCGCTGGACATGGCCCGCTACAACGTCCGCTCAAACTGCATCTCGCCGTTCGCGTGGAGCCGCATGGGCGGCGCGATTCCGGAGACGCCGGACCAGGTGGAGCGCATTGCCAAGGCTAGGACCATGTCGCCGGCCGATATCGCGCCGCTTGCCGTGTTCCTGGCAAGCGACGCGGCTGCCACTGTCAATGGCCAGATCTTTACCGTGCGCCGCAACGAGATCTTCCTGATGAGCCAGCCACGCCCGGTGCGCGCCATGCAGCGCAGCGACGGCTGGACGCCGCAGACGCTGGCCTCGCACCTGCTGCCGGCCATGGCGCCTTCGTTCTTCCCCGTGGAAGTGTCGGGACAGGTATTCGCCTGGGCCCCAGTCTGAGGAGCCGAACATGGATTTCACGATTCCTGGCGAATGGGTGGACTTCGGGGACGCGCTGCTGAAGTTCATCGACCGAGAGGTTGCGCCGCTGGAGCACGAGCACCGCGCATTGCTGTCGAGCGAACGCACGGTCTACACGGACGACGGCCGCTTCAACCCCGAAGTGCTGGCGCTGCGCCGGCAAGTGCGGATGCGCTCGGCGGAGATGGGGTTCTACACGGCACTGTCCCCCGAGTCGCTGGGCGGCGGCGGGCTCGGCGCGCAAGCGGCATGCTACGTGCAGGAGCGCCTGAACGCGCATTGCGGCCCCGATAGACCGCTGGTGCAGACGGTGGTGTTGCCGTCGCCGTTTACGAATGGCCTGTCGCCCGTGCTGAAACACCTCGACCCGGCAGTGCTGGACATGGTGCATGCCAACTTGGCAAGCGGCGGCAAGACCATGTGTTTCGGCTTGTCCGAGCCGGACGCCGGTTCGGACGTCTTCGGCATGCGCACCCGGGCGGTGCGGGACGGCGACCACTGGATCATCAACGGCGCCAAGCAATGGATCACCAACGCGTCTTACGCTGACTACGCGATGGTTTTCGCCGTCACCGATGAGGAGAAGGCGCGGGCGCACAAGGGTGGCATCACGGGCTTCTTCCTGCCGACCGCTACGCCTGGTTTCTCCGTGCCGAGCGTGATCCCGACCATGGGCCACCTCGGCGGCGACATCGCTATCGTCTCGCTGGAGGACGTGCGCGTGCCCGACACTTACCGCCTTGGCCCCGTCGACAAGGGGCTGCAGGTGGCACTCGACGGCGTCAACGCCGGCCGCCTGAGCATGGCGGCGTCGTGCGTCGGCCTCGCACAGTGGGCGCTTGCGCAGGCGATCGAGTATTCCAAGGTCCGCAAGACCTTCGGCGGTCCGATCAGCCATCACCAGGCCGTGCAGTTCATGCTTGCCGAGTGCGCGATGGACATATACGCCGCCAAGTCGATGATCCGTCATTGCGCATGGCTGGTGGACCAGGGGATGCCCGCCACCAAGGAAGTGTCGATGGTCAAGGCGTCGGCCACGGAGATGGTGGGCCGGGTGTTCGACCGCGCCATCCAGGTCCACGGCGCCATGGGCCTGACCAACGAGCTGCGGCTGGAAGCGGGCTATCGCTATGCCCGCACACTGCGGATTCCAGACGGTACTTCGGAAATCCAGCGCCGCACCATCGCCCGCCAGCTTCTTGGCGGTGACACTGAAATCTGAACGCATAGACAGGAGGAGACATGACAATGCCTTCCGCCATTCTCGAGCGCCCGGCCGGCACGCTCATTCTCGACCGCAAGTACGCCAGGGCCGGCTTGCCGGACCGCGTGCACGTGCCCGATACCACGGCATTCGAGAACCTCGAATTCTCCGCTCGCCGCTACCCTGGCAAGACTGCGGTCCAGTTCTACGGTGCGGCTCACTCGTACGCTGCCCTGCTGCGCGAGGCAGAAGGGCTCGCGGGCTATCTGCAGCACTGCGGCGTCCAGCCTGGCGACCGCGTGATGCTGTTCAGCCAGAACTGCCCGCAGTTCATCGCCGCCTATTTTGCGATCCTGCGTGCGCAGGCTGTGGTGGTTCCCGTCAACGCGATGCTGCTGGAAGATGAATTGCGTCATATCGCCACCGACAGTGGTGCCGTGGCCTGCTTCGCGGCGCAGGAGCTGGCGTCGCAACTGTCGCCGTTGCTCGGTGCGACGCCGTTGCGTACGGTGATCGTCCATGCCTACGGCGACGCACTTGGCGACGACGACGCGGGCCTGGCTATCCCGGACTGGGTGCGCGTGCGCTGCACCGCCGACAGCCTGCCGCCCGGCACTGTGAGTTGGCTGTCCGCGCTGGCGGCAGGGCACCGGCCACGCCCGTACGCCGGCAAGCAGTCCGATCTCTGCATGCTGCCGTACACGTCAGGCACCACCGGCGCACCGAAGGCCTGCATGCACGACCATCGCACCGTGATGACCTCGGTGTCCGGCTCGCAGCTCTGGAGGAACACCAGTGCCGAGGCCTGCTATCTCGCCGTTGCGCCGATGTTCCACCTGCTCGGCCTGCAGAACGGCATCAACGGCCCGGTGTTCATGGGCGGCACCATCGTGCTGCTGCCGCGTTGGGAAGCCCGCACCGCCGCGCAACTGATCGAGCGCCATCGCGTGACGTTCTGGGGCGCGCTGCCGCCGATGCTGGTCGATTTCTTCAGCCAGCCCGACATCGAGACGCGTGACATCGGCAGCCTGCGGGTGGTGGCCGGCGGCGGCGCGGCCATGCCGGAGAACACGGCCACGCTGATGCGCGAACGGTACGGGCTGCAGTACCTGGAGGGCTACGGCCTGACCGAGACGGCGTCGTTCCTGTTCGCCAATCCGATGCACCGGCCCAAGCCTTCGTGCCTGGGCGTGCGTACGTATGGCGTGGAAGCGCATGTGATCGACCCGGAGACACTGCAGTCGCTGCCGGCGGGCGAGGTGGGCGAGATCGTCGTCCATGGCGCGCAGATCATGCATGGTTACTGGAACAATCCGAAGGCCAATGCCGAGAGCTTCATCGAGATCGACGGCAAGCGGTTCTTTCGCACCGGCGATCTCGCCTGCATGGACGAGGAAGGCTACTTCTTCATGCGCGACCGTCTCAAGCGAATGATCAACGCTGCTGGCTACAAGGTCTGGCCAGCCGAGGTCGAGGCCATGCTCTACCGCCATCCGGCCATCCACGAAACCTGCGTGATCTCTGCACACGACAGCCATCGCGGCGAGACCGTGAAGGCGGTGATCGTGCTCAAGTCAGGCCATGAGAGCACCACAGCCGAGAGTCTGCTGGCTTGGTGCCGGGAGCATATGGCAACGTACAAGGCGCCGCGCATCGTGGAGATCGTGCCGTCCATTCCACGCACGGCCACCGGCAAGCTGGCGTGGCGCGCATTGCAAGAGGCGGAGCAGGGCAGATGAAACAGGTATCGACCAGCCAGCGGGAGGATGCGCCGATGACAGCATTCCGGGAACCGGTGCTGGCGGAGATTCCGGAACACTTCGAGCCGCTGGTTTCGACGTCCGGCTTCATTCGCATGACGGGACCGTTCTACATCCACGCGGCTCAGCCCATCGTGGCGGCTCGCGTGGGTCGGGAGCATCTAAATCAGATCGGCATCGCGCACGGCGGCTTTCTGGCTACGCTCGCCGACGTGGCCCTGGGTGCCATCGTGCGCCGAGATCTTGCGGTGGCGGCCGCGCCGACCGTACACCTCAGCGTGGACTACGTGGGCGCGGTGCAGGTGGGCGACTGGGTCGAGGCCCATGTGCGCGTGCTCAAGGACGGCCGCAATCTCATTAATGCGGACTGCGACGTGCGGGTGGGCGGGCGCGTGGCGCTGCACGCGAGCGGAGCCTTCTTCGTCAAGGTCCGCGCCGGACAAGCCGTAGATTGACCCAACGCAGCTCACCCTTTGATGGATCTTTGGTGGCCGCTGCTTGCGCGGCACCCAGACGCCGGCATCGATCATGATCCGGCGTACCGTTTCCTTGGCCAGATCAACGCCATGGCTGAGCTTCATCGTCCCGTACAACTGACACCGGCCCGTACGGCAGGCGAAATGAACCGGGTCGCCCGCCGCCCCGCAGCCGGCACCGTCCTGCGCGGAGGTCAATCCCCCCTGGCGCCGGAAAGCTGGATCATCCGCCCGACCACCGGCTCGGCGACCTCGTAGTCGCGGCGGAACTGCGCCGCGCTGTTGCCGACGGGTTCGAGGGAGTAGGTCGCGAGGTGCATCTTCATTGCCGGCGACTGTGCGGCGAGGCGCGCTTCCTTCTCCAGTTGCGCCAGCACCGGGTGTGGCGTCTTTGCCGGCGCCAGCATGCCGATCCATGCTGCAGGCGTGAGTTCGACGTCGGTGAATCCCGCCTCGGCCATCGTGGGCACGCCGGGCAGGCCGCTGGCCCGCGCATTACCCATAACGGCCAGCGGGCGGATCTTGCCGCTTTCCATGAACGGGCGCAGTGCCACCAGCGTGGCCACGCCCCACGTGATCGAGCCACCGGCCAGGTCCTGTGCCAGCGGCGCCTCGCCCTTGTAAGGAATGTGGGCCATATCGAGCTGCCGGCTACGGTTCAGGTAAGCCCCTACCAAATGGCCGTAGGTGCCTGGCCCGTAGGAGCCAAAACTGGCCTTGCTCTGGTTCTTCGCAGCCCATGTCAGCAGACCCTTCACGTCCTGCGCAGGCACGTCGGCGCCGACAGCGAGCACGAGGTTGCCCGAGCTCAGCTCTGAGATGAAGGCGAAGTCGCGCCGAACGTCATACGGAACGGTGCGGTAGAGGTGAGGTGTGTTGAGCAGGGGCGATGCGTGCGTGACAAGCACCGTGTAACCATCCGGTGCGGCGCGGGCCACGCTCTGCAAGGCCACGATGCCGCCCGCGCCCGGCCTGTTGTCCACCACGATGGGCTGGCGCATCCGCGTGCTCATCTCCTTGGCGAATGCGCGTGCGACGGCATCGGTCGCACCGCCGGCTGGCGCCGGTACGACAAAGGTGACCGGCCGGGTGGGGTACTCCTGCGCGGAGCTTGCGTGGCTGAAGGCCAATGCCAGTACGGCGGAAATAGTCTTGATGCGCACGACGGGCTTCCTTGTTCGTGGATGTTGTGGAGCGCATGCCGCATCGGCGGCGATGGCAGTTGGCAGCGTAGGGCTATCGGCGGCTGTTCTTGCCACCGGGTGTGGGGGGCGGGGAAATCCCTCCCCCCTGAATCCGGTGGGGTGGGAGGCGTCTTCCCTTGGTCTACTTGCGTCACAAGGACGTACGGAGACATTGATGGATTTGCGCTTCACTGCCGCAGAAGAGACCTTTCGCGAGGAAGTCCGCGACTTTGCTCGGACCAATCTGCCTGCCGATCTTTCGGATAAGGTGCTCACTCACCGGCGGCTGGCCAAGGAAGACTTCGTGCGCTGGCACCGCATCCTCCATGCGCATGGCTGGGGCGCGCCGGCGTGGCCGAAGGAATGGGGCGGCACCGGCTGGAACGTGATGCAGCGCCTGATCTTCGAGATCGAGACGTTTCGCGCTGGCGCACCGCGCCTGCTGCCGTTCGGCCTGAACATGATTGGTCCGGTGCTGATGAAGTACGCAAGCCCCGCCATGCAGCAGCGCTTCCTGCCGCGCATTCCGGGAATGGACGACTTCTGGTGCCAGGGTTACTCCGAGCCCGGCGCGGGGTCGGATCTCGCTTCGCTCAAAACGCGTGCGCTCCGCAATGGAGATCGGTACATCGTCAATGGCCAGAAGACCTGGACGTCCTATGGCCAGTACGCCGACTGGATCTTCTGCCTTGTGCGCACCGACAGCGGAGCGAAGCCGCAGGATGGCATCTCGATGCTGCTGATCGACATGAACTCGCCTGGCGTCACCGTGCGTCCGATCAGGACGCTCGACGGTGGCCATGACGTCAACGAGACGTGGTTTGAGGACGTGGAGGTCCCAGCCGAAAACCTGCTTGGCGAAGAGAACAAGGGCTGGACCTATGCCAAGTACCTGCTTGGCCACGAGCGCACCGGCATCGCGGGCATTGGTCATTGTCATCGCGAGATGCGGCGCCTGAAGGACTGCGCACGGCAAGCCGCCGACGGTCAGGGCCGGCCGCTGATCGAGGACGTGCGCATGCGCGACAAGATTGCCCGCCTGGAAATGGACCTGACGGCCCTGGAAATGCTGCTGCTGCGCGTGGCCACGCAGGACGCCGCGTGCGGACCCGGCCCGGAGGCATCGATTGTCAAAATCAAGGGCTCGGAACTCCAGCAGGACATCGCCATGCTGCAGATGGAGGTTGCCGGCCCGCATGCCTGGCCCTATGCGCCCGAGTGGCTGGAGCCCGGCGCAGTCCCGCCTGCTGGCGGACAAGCATGGGCGGCGGCCGCGACCGCAGCGTACTTCGATATGCGCAAGACCTCGATCTACGGCGGCGCCAACGAAGTGCAGAAGAACATCATCGCCCGGATGCTGATCGGCATTTGAGCCAGGCGAAGCCATCAGGACAGATACGACATGGACTTCAACTACAGCGTAGAGCAGCGGATGCTGGCCGACAGCCTGCGCCGCTTCATCGACTCCGTCTACACGTTCGCCAGACGCCGGCGCATCGCACGCGAAGGCCATGGTTTCGACCGCGACATCTGGGCCTCGCTGGCCAACATGGGCGTCTGCGGGTTGACCGTGCCGGCGGAGTTCGGCGGCTATGGCGAAGGTGCGGCAAGTCAGCTCGTGGTGCAGCGCGAGCTTGGGCGAGGTCTGGTGCTCGAACCCGTGATCCCGAGCGCGGTCATGGCAACCGCCATCCTCGCCGCACACGGCACGCCGACGCAGCAGACCACATGGTTCCCCGCCATGGCGAGCGGCGAGCGCGTGCTTGCGGTCGCGTACCTGGAGCCGGACAGCCGCTATCGGGCCGACTCCGCATGGGCCACGGCCACGCGCTCGGGCGAAGGGTATGTGCTTGACGGCGTCAAGTCATTGGTCTGGCATGGCGAGGCCGCCGATGCTTTCCTGGTCAGCGCCCGCCTTGGCGGCGAGATCGCGCTTTTCCTCGTGCCGCGCGACGCACCGATGGTGGTTCCCTATCCGGCCATCGACGGCACGCGCGGTGCGGACCTGCGGTTCGACGTCGTACGGCTCGGTGCGGATTCGCTGGTCAGCAACGACGGACTGGCGGCTCTGCAGCACGGCCTGGACCACGGTATTGCAGCCCAATGCGCGGCGGCGTCCGGTGCGATGGAACGGCTGATCGAGATGACCGCCGAGTACCTGCGCACGCGTCGCCAGTTCGGCATCCCGCTCGCCGCATTGCAGGCGCTGCAGCACCGCATGGCCGACATGCTCGTGCAGAAGGAGATCGCCCTGTCAATGGCCTATGTGGCCGCGCAGGCGCTGGATGAGGCCGACTCCGCCAGACGCCAGCGGATGCTGGCCGGCGCCAAGGTGACGATGACACGCGCCGCCCGTTTCGTCGGCCAGCAGGCGGTGCAGTTGCACGGCGGCATGGGCATGACAGACGAACTGGAGGTCGGCGACTACTTCAAGTTCCTGACCATGGCGGACATCCTGCTGGGCGACGCCGATTTCCACCTGGAGCGGTACGGCATGGCGATGGTGGCCTGAGCCAGGCGCAATCCTCACTGACAGCAAACCATGTGCGGGCAGGCAAGCCAGGCTCGCGTTCGGGGAAAAAGCATGCAAGCAAGTTACGACTACATCGTCGTTGGCGCCGGCTCGGCGGGCTGCGCGGTGGCTGGGCGGCTGGCCGAGAGCGGTTCCGGCTCGGTGGCGCTGGTGGAGGCTGGCCCACATGACCGCAGCGGGCTGATCACGATGCCCATCGGCATCGCCATCGTCGCCCGCAAGCGGGGGCCGCGGAACTACTATTTCGATGCGATGCCGGACGCGGAACTGAACGGACGCAGCGTCGCGCAGCCTCGCGGACGGGGCCTCGGCGGCAGTTCGTCGATCAATGGCATGGTCTACATCCGCGGCAATGCGCACGACTACGACGGCTGGGAGACCGACGGCTGGCGCTGGCAGGACGTGTTGCCGTACTTCCGCCGCTCCGAATGCAACGAACGTGCGGCGGGCCATGATGATGACCCCTTGCATGGCGGTACGGGCCCACTTAGCGTGGCCGACCTGCGCTCGCCGAGCCCGTTCGCACGCTACTTCCTGGAGGCCGCGATGGCCGTCGGTCATCGCTACAACCCCGACTTCAACGGTGGGCAACAGGAAGGGGCTGGCTACTACCAGGTGACCCAGCGCAACGGCGAGCGCTGTAGCGCAGCCCGCGCCTACCTGCGAGACGCATCCGGCACCGCCACGCGCTGGCAGAACCTCGATGTGCTGACCGACCGACAGGTGCTGCGCATCGTCTTCGAGGGGCAGCGGGCGACCGGCGTGGCGGTGATGCGCGACGGCCGCGAAGAGATCCTGACGGCCAGGCGCGAAATCATCGTCAGCGGCGGAGCCTTCGGCTCGCCGCAACTGCTGATGGCCTCGGGTATCGGTCCGGGCCAGCAACTGCAGGAATTGGGCGTCCCCGTGGTACATCACGCACCGGGTGTCGGGCAGAACCTGCAGGAGCATCCGAACGTGTCGCTCTATCAATCGCACGTGCCTACCACCGACCTGTTTGGTGTGTCGGCGGCCGGGGCGTGGCGCATGATGGCCGAATGGAAGCGCTACAAACGCAACCGCACCGGCATGCTGACGAGCAACTGCGCGGAAGCGGGCGTGTTCGTCAAGAGCCGCCGGGAGCTGGCTGATCCAGACCTGCAATTGCACCTGATCCCGGCGGTGGCAGCGCGGGACCGCGTGCTGGCGCACGGCTATTCGTGCCACGTATGCGTGCTGCGGCCCAGGAGTCGCGGACAGGTCCGGCTGCGTTCCGCGGATACGCGCGAGGCGCCAATGATCGACATGCGGTTGCTGTCGCATCCGCAGGACATGGAAGACCTGGTGACGGGCGTACGCGTGGCCAAGCGCATCATCGACGAACCCGCGTTGGCCCGCTTTGGTGGCCGCCGTCTGCATTCCGCCCACCTGCGCGGCGACGGTACCGACGACGATGCCATCCGCCAGTACATCCGCGAGTACTGCGAAACCGCCTATCACCCGGTGGGGACATGCCGCATGGGCCATGACGCGGAATCGGTGGTCGACCCCGCGCTGCGCGTGCGCGGTGTGCAAGGCCTGCGCGTGGCCGACGCCTCGATCATGCCGCTGCTCGTGAGCGGCAATACCAATGCACCGGCCATCATGATCGGCGAGAAGGCAGCCGACTTGATCCTTTCTAACTGATGGCATCAAACGATATGTCGAACACACTGAAGGAGACATCCATGCGGAGCCAAACCAAGGCGCTGCACGCGGTACTGACCTGCACCGCGGCATTCATGTTCATGTCAGCGTCGGCGGCCACGCCGAGCGTCATCTCGCCGCCCAACCCCTATCTGGCGCAATCCTTCAACAACCAGACGCATTGGAACGATGCCGCGTCCGACAGCACAAGCATCGCGGTGCCGCGTGGCGCCTACGAGATGACACCCAATGCCTACGCTGTAGTGCCTAACGAAGGGCTGGCGCTGTCCGCGTACAGCGACCGTGTGGCCGGTACCGAGATCCATTGGTACTGGGCGGGCTATTCGTTGCGCAAGCTGAAGGTTGACGGGATGAAGATCACCGAGATCGATCGCCTGGACATGCCGCCCAAGCTGCCCGGATACCAGCCCGTCACGGCAGTGCAGCGGCTGGAACAGGCCGCAGCGGTGCAGAAGCTGATCGAGGCGCAGGACGAACAGGGCCTCTTCGACTACATGAAGAGCCAGCCAAATCGCCTGATCACGACGACGACCGATCAGATGATGGCAGGCGCGTTCTATACGCTTCTCACGCGCGAGGACGCCTTCATCGGTGCCAACGCCCGCAAGGTGTTCCGGATCGAGCAGGAGGACCCGAAGCAGCCGCTGTCGCGCATGCGGCTCGTGCGCGAGGCAGCAATGCCGGCAACGCTGTTCGACAACGAAAAAGTGAAGCAGTCCACCCGCATCAGCGTCGACACCCTGTTCGGCATGGGGATGACTTTCAACGGCTATCTTGTGCTCAACACCGTGGGCGGCAAGGTGGCTACCCTGCGGCGCGACACGCTCGAACTGGTAGACACCTACAGCGTGGAAGGGCGGGACGAGGTCTTCCTCAACAGCTTCGCCACGGGGCCGGAGGCTGGCGGTGGTGCCGTGTATGTGGCGTCCAATCAGAACATGTATCGGCTCGTCGTCGATGCCGACGGGAAGATCCACGCGGATGAAGCCAGCGGTGCGTGGAAGGCGCCCTACGAGCGCGGCCGCCGCTTCACTTCCGTCAAGGCCGGCGATGGCACGGGATCGACGCCCACCCTGATGGGTTTCGGGCCGGGCGAGGACAAGCTGGTGGTGTTCACCGACGGCGCGGAGAAGATGCGCCTGGTGGCGATGTGGCGCGACGGGATACCCGATGGCTGGAAGCGGCGGCCAGGCGCGCTGTCCGATCGCGTGGCCGACCAGCGCGAAGTGGATCTCGGGGCCGGTATCGAAACCGTGCAGTCGGAGCAGTCCGTCTCGGTGTACGACGGCCACGCCTTCGTAGTCAACAATATCCCTACCCGCGAGAGCCCGACGCTCGCCAACGAGGGCTTCTACGTGAACTTCCTGAACGGCGCAACCCGCCCGCCCGCGCGCGGTGCCGCCATGCTCAGGTGGGACAACCACCTGCACGCCTGGAAGGCACTCTGGACCCGTACCGATGTGAGCTCGGTTTCGGTGGTGCCAATGATCAGCGGCGGTAGCCGCATGGCCATTATCGACGGCTACTTCCCGGAGCGCCGGAACGAGCGCCATCTGATCGGGATGGATCTCGACACGGGCAAGACCGTCATGGCGATTCGTACCGGCACCAACCCGTTGTTCAACGGCATGTACGCGCCGGTCAAGTGCGATAGCGATGGACGCATTCTCTACGGCATGGCGTTTGGCCTCGTGCTGGCGGACACCACGCGCATGACGCGGTTTGATCTCGCGTCGCTGCCGGGCGCCGCCACTGAAAGCAAGCGAGTGGCTGGCGCCGGCAAGTAATCACGAAACAGGGGATAGACATCTTGACTACAAACCTCACGGATTCCGCGGCGCAGGAAGCGGAAGCCAGCCGAATTGCCGGCATTGTGGCCAGACAGCGCGCGGCCTACCTGGCCGACGGCATGCCAGATGCGGCGCAGCGGCATGACCGCATCGATCGGGCCATTGGCCTGCTGGTGGACCACCAGCAAGAAATCATCGAGACCGTCGCCAGCGATTTCGGGCATCGCAGCCACGACTTCACACGCGGCACGGACGTACTGGGCCCGTTGATGTCGCTGAAGCACGCGCGACAGCACTTGGCCTACTGGATGAAGCCCGAGCCGCGCTCCGCGCCGCGCGGTGAAGCCTGGGTGGCATACCAGCCGCTGGGTGTCGTCGGCATCATGAGCCCGTGGAACTTCCCGGTTGGCACGGCGTTCCTGCCGCTGGCGGGTGCGCTTGCGGCGGGCAACCGTGTGGTGATCAAGCCGTCGGAATTCACACCGGCCAACAGTGCGCTAATGGCCCGCATGGTGGCGTCGGTCTTCGATCAACAAGAGGTCGCCGTCGTCTGCGGCGGGGCAGAGACCGGCATGGCGTTCAGTGGCCAGCGCTTCGATCATCTTCTGTTCACCGGCTCCGGCTCGGTCGGCCGACATGTGATGCGCGCCGCCGCCGACAACCTCGTGCCGGTCACGCTGGAGCTTGGCGGCAAATCCCCCACGATCGTCTCCCGCAGTGCCGATCTGGAGTTTGCTGTGCGCCGGATCATGGCCGGGAAGCTGCACAACGCCGGCCAGATTTGCCTGGCGCCGGACTATGTCTTCGTGCCGGAGGAGATGCTCGATGCCTTCGTTGATACCGCCCGGCGTGTTGTCGCGGAACTCTATCCGTCGCTGCACGCCAATCCTGACTACACGGCGATCGTCAACGAGCGTCATCGTGCCCGCCTGCTTGGCTATCTGGATGATGCGCGCCGCGACGGTGCCCGGATCATCGAGCTGAACCCGGCCGGCGAGAGCTTCGATGGCGTGTCTCCCGCGAAGATGGTGCCGGCGCTGGTGATCGATCCGTCCGGTCGCACCCGGATCATGCAGGACGAGATCTTTGGCCCCTTGCTGCCGGTGAAACACTACAGGACCTTGGCAGAGGTGGCCAGCTACATCGGCGAGCGGCCGGCCCCGCTTGCGCTGTACTACTTCGGGACCGACGCGAACGAGGAAGCGTGGGTCCTGGCGCATACAACCTCCGGTGGCGTCACGGTCAACGGCGTGATTCGACATGGAGGTGTCGAGGAACTGCCGTTCGGCGGCGTGGGGGCGAGCGGCATGGGGGCGTATCGCGGGTTCGACGGGTTCAAGCGGTTCAGCCATGCACGGGCCGTACTCCGCAGTTCCGCTCAGGATATCGACGTCTTGCAGCCGCCTTACAGCACGCCGTTGCGTCAGATGATGAAGTCGATGGTTTCACGCTGAGGCAGCTCGTCTGGCAACGATCGGGTGCGTTCCAGTTGGGCTGAGTTTTATAACAAGGGAGGAGGAGAAACGTGTTGAGAGCATTCAACCGGCTTGGCAAATTCAACATCGCGCTGGCAGCCACCGGCGCGATCGTGGCGGGAAGCGCGCAGGCACAGTCCACGGTGACGCTGTATGGCGTGGTGGACGCAAACCTGGAATATGCCAACCATGTCGGCAATGTACCGACGTCGGCCAACGGGTTCCGGCCCGGGCCGGGCAACAATGTCTTCCGGCTGGACTCGGGCGGGTACTCCGGTTCACGTTGGGGGCTGCGCGGCACGGAGGACCTCGGAGGCGGCCTGAAATCCATCTTCGTACTGGAAAGCGGATTCAGCATTGACAATGGCACCTCCCAGCAGAGCGGGCGGCTGTTCGGGCGACAGGCCTTTGTCGGTCTTCAAAGTCCCTACGGGCAGATCTCGTTTGGACGTCAGTACACGTCGATGTTCGAGGCGTTGGCGAACTTTGCGCCTGCTGCCTATGCGACGCAGTACGAACCGGTAGTGGCCATGGCGGGAGCGAACTTCCGCGAGGACAATACCGTCAAGTACACGGGTGTGTTCGGTCCGGTGACGGCACTGGCGCACTGGTCCTTCGGCACGGGCCTGGCGCTGCCGCCCACGGTGGGCGCACCAATCATCCTCGGCGGTAACGGCGAGGTGCCTGGGCAGTTTCGGCGCGATTCCGCCTACGGTGCAGGCCTCGTCTATGCAGCCGGATCGTTTGCCGCCACCGTCGGCTACGACCAGTTCAACCCCACCATTGCCCCTGCGGCCAATCCGACGAACGCAGGGAGTGGTACGTTCAAGAAGGCCTCCGTTGCGGCCAGCTATTCGTTCGGAGCGGCGAAGATCATGGGCGGCTACCGCTGGGGCCAGAACAAGGACGCGAGCGGCAACGTGTTCATGCGCGACGATTTCTACTGGGTGGGCGCAACCTATCAGGTGACGCCGGCGATTGGCCTGACGCTGGAGTACAACTACGACAACCTGAAGAGTCAGTTCGGCAACGCCAGCATCGCGAATCCATGGCAGATCGCGTTTATCTCGTCCTACGCGTTCTCGAAGCGCGCGGATGTTTACCTGACCGCGGCCTACGCAAAGAACGCCGGCCTGGCGCTTGAATCGCCCTCACTTTTCTTTGCCAACAGCCTGTCGCTGGGCAACAGCTATGCATTGGGCAGTGGGGAGAGCTCGATGGTGGGTGTCGCGGTGGGCGTGCGCCACAAGTTCTGAATGAGCCGAGAGACCCGTAAGGAGGAGCCGGTGAAAGTCCACTACGATGAAGGAATAGCGAACCACATCGGCCCCGAGTTCGGGAGTCGTTTTATGCGCTCAAACGCAACGCGGCACCCGGCGTGGATGGCACGACGTGGCGGTACTACGAGGGGGACTTGAGTATCTTCAGCGTCTGCACACGCAAGTATTCAGCGGAGCGTATCGGACACTGCCCGTTCGGCGGCAGTACATACCCAAGCCGGATGGCAAGCAGCGCCCACTGGGGATTGCCGCACTGGAAGACAAAATCGTCCAGCGCGCGGTAGTTGAAGTGCTAAATGGGCGCGCTGGGATCTGTGCGGGGGGGGTGTTCACCGCGATACGCAAGGCGTTCGTTTGCCGATCTCGATTGGCGCCGCGATTGCCGCGCCTTTTTTCTTTGTGGTCGTGTCGGATGACCCGGGTGCCTTTTCGACAGTCTTCTGATGGATTGGCGATGCCTAGCACCGTCAGCCAACACCATCCGCGCTCCGATCAAATGTACAAGGCGTTGCTGGGCGCAGCCCGATTTCGATGATGCCGAGGCGCTTCTTGCATGCTTCCGCCGGACGGATTCGCGATGGGACAGGTCCTCATACGTTCGAACTGACAGGAAAACGCAGCTTGTATCTGAAATAAGTCAAACTGAGTTGCGCTGTAGTATGCACTGATGCAGTGCTACCGCCCGCGCTACGCTTCCCCGGAACGCGGGTTTTTTTCGGCGTCGCTCCAGGCAGCATCATAGATTTGGCGTGGTCGCACCTGCGAGCGTAAAAGCCATTCTGCGGACGCGCCTGGCGCCGTTCTACCGAAAGCCATGGCTTTAGAGCCACGAATACTATGTCGGGAGCGTCGGCGGTGCGCGCTGGAAACCGTGCCGGCGTACGTGGACGGGCAAGGAACTAAGGAGCATGCGCGGAAGTCGGCGGCCAAAAAAACCAAGCCGTTCGTTTGCTCCCCTCCTGATCCGGTCGGCTTCGCCTCTAAGTTCGAAAGCGAACCGGCCGGACTAGAAGGGGGAATGCGCTCGCAGATGTTCAGATTTTTCCACCCATTGACTCATCTCAGCGAAAAAACCGACCGTCAGCCGCTCATCGCCTCGTCGCGGGTTGGGTATGCGTACGATTACGCTGTCTCTTTCTCAATCAAAAATCGCTTCGGGTTTTTGCCTAGCCAAGCGGGTGCACGTCCGCGACCCGACCAGGTTTTACCAGTTTTGGGGTCCAAATACTTTGGTGGCAGTGCGGCCTTTTCAGTGACAGCGGCTCCAGCAGCTTTGGCAGGACGCCCGCGACGGCGTTTCGCCGAAATATCATCAACGGTCAATCCGTAGTCCGCCATCAAACCCTGAATTTTTTCAATCACTCCGGAAACCTCGGCGGCTCGAACTTCCACCAACTTGGCTTCCAGTGCAAGTTTCTCGGCCATCAATTGCTTGTATGTTGCCATCGCAGCTCCTTCAAAAATGGTTCGATGACATCATCCTATATCACAAACCACTAAATGAGAAAGCGAAGTATTTCGACGAACTAGGAAACAACGGAAGCATCTGCTCAGGAAATCCTGAAATGTTCTATGGATTGCCCAGCGTTGACCGCACGCTGTAGCCATTCAGGTACGGTTCCCGCGCCATTCCAGGCATGACCCTCTGCATCTTTGTATCTGACAGATTTCGCAGATATTTCATCTGGTTGACTGGGTGAATAACATCCTGGCTGCTTCGAGCCATACAAATGAGATCCCTTGGCGACCCATAGCGGATCGGCTCCATAGAATGGCATCCGCGCGTCCCCGTTGTGTTATCGCTGCCGATGCTTCTGAAAAAGGACTCATAGTCACGGCCGTTGCGCTTGGAGAGGATGCAAGGGGCATATAGACCTCACACGGCCGTGAGAAACGCGCCTGGCCTTTAAGTGTTTGGCAATCCAAATGATGAGGAGAGCGGTTTACACTCGAAATGGGCGGCGGCGTAGGTCGCGTTGCATGCCCAGACTTCTTCACCTTCGCGCACAAAGATAACCCAGTTTCCGTCGCTGATGCATTCTGCACCCGGGAATACTTCATCGTAACCGTTCGGGCCGTCGAGCGGGAAGGGGGCATGTGGAATGGCCCAATACCGGCCAGCCGGCAACGCTGCAATCTGTTTTGTACTCATGCGCTTCAATTCGTTTGCGCTCAGCTGGCGCCACGATCATTTCCTATAAAAAATTCTTGCCCTGGCAATACGACGCCGGCGTGACAACAGCATAATAACGGGCTGTAGTGATGAACTCTCCCGCCGCCGCATCGCAAGACGCTTGGCGGTGGAGTTGGGCGGCGTCCCTCCCCAGTCCTTGGCCGGAACGGAGCAGGGCGCTCATCTCGTTGAGGAACAGTCGGTGGAGCTCGACGAAGTGTACTTTGCCTAATGATCTTTTGGCGAATCAGTAACCATGCGGATCTCAAAGGCATCGGTGCGTTGCGGCTGGTGGTCGATGGCCCTCAGCCCGTCGTGCACTTGCCTGAGCGTCCAGCACCAGCTTTTTTTGGAAGTTCTTGTTCGCCACGAAGTGTCGAGAACAGAGTCCCGACGCTCCGCCTCTGCGCGCACGGGTTTCCTGGGGCCATCGGCGCATTACCGCCGCTTCATTGCCGGCGGTACGACGGGGGCGAACGGACAAGAAGGTCAGATGAGCGGCCATCGGTATTTGTGCAACGTGTTTACACGGCACCGCCACGTTCATTCGGCGATCGGTTGCATCGTTTGCGCTTGGCTCATTGTCGTCTTAGGCAAGGCGTCTGCAGGTGCGGTGATACCTAGGCTGTCTGCACATCGAACCATATCGGCGAGGGATCTTAACCCCATCTTCTGCATGACGTGGGCGCTGTGGACCTTGATGGTTTTTTCGACGATACCGAGTATTCGTGCAATCTCCTTGTTTTTCATCCCCGTGGTCACGAGGCTCATGACCTCTTTTTCCCTGGGCGTTAGACGATCGATCCTCATTTGAAGGTCCGCATGCGTCAGGGCTTGCTCATGCAGTTGCTGCGCCGAGACCAGCGCCTTGCCGACTGCTGAGAGTAGCCGGTCTTCCTTTATCGGCTTTTCAAGGAAGTCCAGCGCCCCAGCCTGCATAGTTGCGACGGCTGTAGCGACGTCGGCATGACCTGTCAGCATGATGAACGGATAGCGACCGGGGAGCGCCGTCTGCAATTCCGAGCCGCTCATGCCAGGAAGCCGGAGATCCGCAATTACGCAAGCCGGGCCTCGATTTCTCTGAACTGCATCAAGACATTCTTCACCGGACGCAAAGGGCTGCGTTGGGACACCACGTGCTCCAAGGAGACGGCCGAGTGCCTCGCGGATGCATTCATTGTCGTCGACAAGAAGTACTACAACGGGCTTTTGCACGGTTCAGCCTTTCTCGACTCCGGGGACGAATTGGGGATGAACGACCGTTAACCAACTGTGAGCGCAGCCCCTCTCCCAGCCTCATAGGATCTAGTCCGCCCGGTTCACTTGCGAACCTTTTAGCGAAGCCGACCGCACGCATCAGGAGGGGGCAAGCGAAAGAGCTCATGTAGACAGTACCCACTTACAAACTGACCCGCAAGTTTGTGGCGACAATGTCGAAAACTTTCATGTCGCCGTGACAAGCCATTCATCATGGACAAAGAGCGCAGCGGTAAGGATGCCGGTTGCGAGGATAGCCATGATGGTCTTGTTCATGATGGGTACTTTGTTACCGAGGTTGAGTTTCATGCGGCCTTCACCCCGCACCGACGGGCTGCTCCCTAGGTGCCGCGTGGATAGGGTCGTTTGATGACCGCTTCGCCCGACAAAATCTAGCGGGCTCTACAGCTCTACTGTGGACGACGCTACTCATGAACTCGTCATGGTTTCGGATGCGAAACATGGGTTGGCTTACCGACGCAACGAAGCATGCGGCGTAGGATCGCGCCCAACTGGGCGCGTGTGATGCCATACCGGCGCATCAATTCGTTTTCGGTGAAACGGTCCGGGAGTTCTCCGTTGAGCGCTCCTCAGCAATCCTGAAATAGATCGCCTCGCCGTCATCACCTTGTGCGGTATTCGGTTCGTGGTGGAATTACTATCTTGAGCAGCCGGAGTTCATCACGCTGCTAAACATTGACTTCCTCTCTGGGCTAACCCCCGGAGATTCCATACCTCTGACGACGGACGGCGGTAACCACGTGGGGCTTGACTACGACCCTGATACGAATGGAACTATCGGACAGGTAATCACGTTCGGTCGGGATGAGGATACGAAGCGCGTCATAGCAAACAGCTTCGAACACTTCGTTTCCTTGCTGATTTCTGCGGTCGCTACTGCCCGTTGGAACGGCGAATATTTGGACCTGGCGATTTAAGTTGGCGGCCACTATTGCGGAAAGACTGAGCTTCAAGTGGCAGTCACTCGCAGAGTCGGCTCGCGTTGCGGACGTCGTCGCCGCATCCGGCGTTTTCCCTGGGGCATTCGACCCGGAAACAGTGCCATGGCCAGCAGCGCACGATCCAATCAATCCAGTTACGGTCGAAAGACGTCGATTCATCGCCGGTGGGGTCGTCGAAAACCTCGGGGCGCAAAATGAAAGCGCCACGTCCTAGTCCTGCGGTGTGCTAACGGAAAGGATGTTCCTTTAGAGTGTCACTTCTAATATAGATTTCTCCCTACTTGCAACGGGGAAAAGTGCTTCGTAGCCCTACCGCCACGCGAGGCTATATCAGCCTTACATAACCTGCTCACGTGATCTAACATCTGCCCCGCTTTAATTTGTACCAAAAATAATACATTTAACTTCGAACGGGGCAGTTCAATGAAGACCCATTTTTGTCGTGGAATGCTGCGGGCTGGCGCTCGCGCTCCGCAAGCGTCCTCTATCACTCTCGCTGTCGCGCTGCTATTTCCAGTTGGCGCGTCGGCTGCGGAGTACCTGGTGACTAACGAAACTGAGTTTCGCGCAGCCATCACGGCCGCCAATGCTGACGGCGATCCCACGGCCACGATCCGCTTGGGCGCGAGCTTCGCGCTCACGCTTTCGACGACGATTCCTTCGCTCACCAAGCCACTCATTCTGGATACACAAGGCTATGTGTTGACCAGAAATCCGACCGCAGGCGGATTCACAGGGTCTTCCACAGGCACCAGGACCTATAACGGGACGTTTGTGGGTCTGAGCGGTACGACCGTAGGTACCGGACAGGCCCAAGCCAACGGCGTGGCCATCAATAATGGCTCGGTGACTGGCGGTACCCAGACCGGCATCGGTACCGGCGGCGTGGGCTTTGTTTTGAGCGGTTCCGTTACGCTCACCAATAACGGATCTATCAAGGGGGGTGGTGCAACAACCGGTACCGCTGGTGCAGGTGTTAGCGTCGCTAGCGGTGGGAGTGTCGTCAACGCTGCGTCAGGCACGATCGTCGGCGGCGATGCCACTGGAGGCACCGGGGGAGCAGGCGTCAGCTTCGGTAATGCGCTTTCCCCAACTACCCTCGTGAACCAAGGTACGATTCGAGGGGGGGCTGACTTGAACGGTGGGTCGAGCGGTGGCAATGCCGTACGGCTCGCGAATACCGGCACCTTCTCGCTCGAAAACACCGGTCTATTGGAGGGGGGGAAGGGAGCTGCGGCGATATTCACGTCGTCTACCTTGAATACGATCACCTTGGTGAATTCCGGTACGGTTAGGGCTGGCGAGAGCTCTTCCATCGCAATTCAGTTCGGTTCGGGCGCCAGCAGCAGCTCCATGCTGGAGCTTCGCGCGGGTACAAACATCGTGGGCGACGTTGTGGCTAGCGCGCTCGGTACGAACGACGCTTTCCGCCTCGGCGGTGACACGAGCGCTGTGTTCGACATCTCGACGATTGGCGACACCGCACAGTACCGCTACTTTGACAGCTTCACCAAGACCGGCACCAGCACCTGGGCGCTGATCGGCACGGGCACGGTCAGCACGCCGTGGACGGTCGACCAGGGCACGCTGCAGATTGGCAACGGCGGCACCAGCGGTAGCCTTGCCAGCAATGTCGTGGTCAACAGCGGCGCCACGCTGGCGTTCAACCGCTCGGACACCTATACCTACGGCAACATTGTCTCGGGCGCAGGCGGCGTAACGCAGAACGGCACCGGCACCACGGTGCTGACGGCAGCCCAGACCTACACCGGCCCGACCACCGTCAATCTTGGCACGCTGGCTATCGATGGTTCGATCACGAGCCCCGTGACCGTGAACGCCGCCGGTACGCTGTCGGGCACCGGTACGATTTTCGGCGATGTCACCAACACCGGTACGGTCACCCCGGGCGGCGGTTCGGGAGTACTGACCGTTGCCGGCAACTATGTCGGCAACGGCGGCACGGTGCGCGTGAACACCGTACTTGGCGATGACGCATCGGCCACCGGGCGTCTGGTGGTGGCGGGCGGCACCTCGGGCACAAGCCAGATCCGCGTGGTCAACGTTGGCGGCACCGGAGCACTGACTTCGGAGGGCATCAAGGTCATCGACGTGCAGGGCGCGTCGAATGGCGCCTTCACGCTGGCCGGCGACTACACGTTCCAGGGCCAGCAGGCGGTGGTCGGTGGCGCGTACGCGTATCGGCTGTACAAGAATGGCGTGTCGACGTCGACCGATGGCGATTGGTACCTCCGTTCGACGCTGCTCGACCCGGCTTCAGTGGGCACGGCAGCGGCCGCCGCCTCCGGTCCGCTGCTGGCACCGACCGTGCCGCTGTACGAGGCCTATTCGAGTGTGCTGCAAAGGTTCAACGAACTGGGCACGCTGCAGCAGCGCGTAGGCAACCGTTCGTGGTCGCCCAACGCTTCCGTGCAGGCCGAGCAGGATGCGGGCAAGCCGATCATCGGTCGCGGTGCCTGGGCGCGTGTGGAGGGCTCGAACACCCACATCGATCCGTCCACGAGCACGACCGGCGCCAGCTACAACGTCCGCATGTGGAAGTTCGAGGGCGGCGTTGACGCGCCGGTCGTCGAAAACCAGGCTGGCACGCTGGTGGTAGGTCCGACCTTCCATTACGGCATTGCCAACTCCAATGTGTCGTCGATGTTTGGCAACGGTTCGATCGATGCCACCGGCTACGGCTTCGGCGGAACGGCTACCTGGTACGGCAATAATGGCTCGTACGTCGATGCGCGCGCCACAGTGACCTGGTATGACACCGACATCCGCTCGTCGACGCTGTCGGCCAAGCTGGCGAACGGCAATCGTGGCAGCGGCGTGGCCACCAGTGTGGAAGCTGGCCACCAACTTCCGCTGGGCGACAACTGGTCGATCACGCCGCAGGCCCAGCTTGCCTGGTCGCAGGTGCGCTTCGACGCGTTCACGGACCAGTACGGCGCCAATGTGTCGCGTGACAACGGCAACAGCCTGATCTCGCGCCTCGGTGTGTCGCTGGATCACGAGACCAAGTGGACGGCCGGCAACGGCAAGACCCGCCGCTCGCATGTGTACGGTATCACCAACCTGTACTACGACGTCCTGCACGGCACGTCGGCACGTGTCGCGGATATCAGCGTAGTCAGCAAGGAACAGGCGCTGTGGGCCGGCCTTGGCGTGGGCGCGTCGCTGAACTGGGACGATGACCGCTACACGGTCTATGGCGAACTGCTGGCGCGTACCAGCGTGGAGAACTTCGGCGACAGCAATGCAATTGGCGCCAAGCTCGGCCTGCGCTACCGCTGGTAAGTCGGCATCGGCTATACGCTGGTATCCCGCGCGGAAGCGGCGCAGGGCAGCGCATCATCGCGGCGCGGGACTCAGGTCGAGCGCTTGACTATCAACGCTATCATCCCGAGATACCCCGTTTTATGTATTGATTTTGAGCAATCAAAAGGTACCTAGAACGTTACGCCACGTCCTTCGCGACGTGGTTTTTTTTGCCCGATATATGAAGGCTGTCTCATAATCCCGCGCGAGGTTATGAAGCACGGCCAGTGCCTTCACTATCACCCCTAGCTTCGACCAGTGATAGGGGAAGAGGCCGGCAATCACCCGCCAGCATTTCAGACGGGCAAACACATGCTCGATCCGAAGCCGTATCCGCGAGATCTGGCGATTACGCTGTTTGGCTGCGTACTTGTCGTCGCGGTAGTCCGACTCGTTGCGCTTTGTCGGTCGGAAGAGTGTGACACCCTCCCCATGGCCTCCGGCGTACGCCTTATGGCCCAAGACAACCGCGTCGTTGAGGGGCAGCCGCAGCGCCTCCGCGTCCCAGATTCGTTTGTCATGCACCGAGCCAGGGTAGCTATCGCTGACATCCACGATTGAACCATTCGCGGTCGCGACCACTTGTACCTTGGCACATCGGTGATGTTTGTGTCCCGAGTACGCCTTGAGATCGGACGAGCCGATCCGAACGCTGGTGGTATCAACGATCAGCATCTGAGTCGAGCGCTGCCCGAGCCCGGAGTCTGCGAGTCGGCTAACAACGCGGTGAATCGCTCGTGCCGTCGTGGCAACCGGCATGCCTGTGAGCGCCGCAATCGCCCGCACAGGACGATTGAGTCTCAACTTCAGGAGTGCCGCGATGATCTGGGTGCGAAGATTGTACTTTGTCGGCCTTCCCCGTCCGCGTACCCGAGATGCGATCCGCCGAATCACAACCTCGATCTGGGTTAAGCGGTAGCCCGTGATGCGCTCAAATAGTTGCGTGAGATGCCTACGTGGATACAATCGGGACACTATCGAATTGAGCCTGACCCCATGAACGAGAGCGACCAACCCCCCGTTGACGAGAAGCCGACCCAGGCTTACGTTCAGCGCGCGCTCGTCCTCGATAAGCCCGGCGTGGCATTGAATGCCGTTTGTCTGGCGATCACCTTGCAGTGCAAGAACCTCTACAATACCGCCCACTTCGCCGTCAACAACGTAAACACCGCCTACGACAAAGTCGATGGTGGATATCGGCTCAAGGACGAGTTGCACGAGCATCAGCGGGTGGCGATCAAGCGCTTCAATGCCGCGATTGACCGCATCAACGCAGCGCGGCACGACAAACATGAGGCGGAAGTCGCGGCGACCGCCCCGGACGGGAAGATGTCTGACATTCGGCTCGTGGCTCGGTTGGAGTCGTTTGCCGTCAGCCCGCTAGGCTCACTACTCGATATCACCGTCCTGGACAACGTCCTGCGCACGTGGCCTGGCATGGATGGCTCCGCGGTCTATGGGCGCATACCGGCCGCGGCGGCCCAGCAGGTGCTGCGTCGGTACAAGGCCGCGTGGGCCGGATACTTCAGCTCTCTCGAAAAATACACTGCGGGCGGCGCTGGTTTCACTGGCAAGCCCCGCCCGCCGTCGTATTTGGCGCGCGACAGCCGCTACGTCCTGGAGATCCCACTCGCCCAGATCGGCCGCACCCTCATTGGGTTGGGTGACAAGGTGATCCCGGTCGATATGGCGGAGACGCTCTCGCTCACCGCCGAAGAAATGGTTGCGTGGAACGCCTATCCGATTCTGGAAGTCATCGACCGGGCGATCACTCGACGCGGCTTCCGCTCGGGAGCGCCACAGCACCTGCGCATCGTGCCAACTGGACGAGGTGTCAAATTCGAGGCGGTGGTGCGTGTGCCGCGCGAGCTGGACCCGAACTCGCCACTGGCCACGCTCGAACGCGAGCTGGCCCCGCAATTGGCCAACGCAAAAGGTAAGGCGTTGACGACATCCAGGCGCAACGAGGTCTGCGTGAAGGCCCTATCGGGCCGGGAAAATGTTCCGGCTGCCGGGGTCGACTTCGGCGTAAATAACGTGGCGACGGTCTCCTACACGACCGGCAGCCAGGCCCACGTCGTGAGTTCGGGCCGATTCGAGGTCGTCATGCGTAAGCATGATGCACGAATCGATCGCCTCAAATCGACGTTGATGACGCCGGAACTTCGCACGCTGCAGGCACGGATGGATGAGGCGAAGACGCGCGGCGAGAAGCTGTCGCGCGGTGACCAGATGACGCTGCGCAAGGGCATGAAGGCGCTGTATGCAGACCCGGCCTATCTGGAGGCCCAGCATCGGCGGGCGCAATGGCTCAATGACTTTCTGCATAAGCTGAGCCACAACCTCGTGCGAAACTGCGCAAGTCGTGGCGTGCACGTCATCGTCATTGGGCAAAACAAGGGATGGAAGGATGGCGGCGAGATGGACACCGTCCAGAATCGGCGCTTCCACACTATCCCGCACGCCCGGCTGATTGAACTGATCCGCTACAAGGCGGAACAGCAGGGAATCGTCGTCGTTACCACCGAGGAGTCGTACACAAGCAAGACGAGTTTCGTGAACAACGAGCCGCTGCGCAAGCACAGCGGCAAGAAGCAGTCGAAGGCAGCAGCAGAGACATCAGCGACGACGCAAGTCGATCCCGAGCAGACCCCGGCGGCCCACGCGCCGATGGGGAAGCGTCTGAAGGACAAACGAAACACGTTTGTCAACGCCCATCAGACCGGACGCCTGGCTAGGGTACACGCGGATGTCAACGCGGCCTTCAACATCCTGCGCAAGGTGTTCCAGCGGCTGGCCTATCACACCGGCCTCACCCTGAAATACACCGTCATGCGCCTCAGTCCACGGCTGGGGCTCATTCAAGCAGAAATTTTGGGTCCGAGTGGCGCCGGACAATTATGAGACAAGCCATTCCAATCCTGGTATGCCTTGTCGAAACCTGGGCCGACAGCGGCCTGCAATTCGGGGCGGCAATGGGGGTTGGATGGAAAGGGGGCGACGCGCGATGAGTCTCGGCTCCTGGATATCTTGATGTCTCGCCATCTGTCTTCTTCTACTATCGTGCCGCCGATCAGCTGATGCATCGTGATGTGTCGAAGCACATGCCTGATCGCCTACACTACAAAATCGACGGATATGGCCGTCCCCGCGCGGACACCCTTCATGGCGCACATCTTTTTCGCCGCTTCGATTCAGCGACATATTGCAACACCCGAGCGGGAGATCAACGCGCGTACGCTTGGCGAAGCGCTCGACGCCGTCTTCGCGGTGCAACCTCAACTGCGCGGCTACATCCTTGACGATCAGGGCTCGCTGCGAAGGCATCTTGCGGTATTTGTCGACGGCCAAAGAGTGCGTGACCGACAACATCTCTCGGATGCTCTAGGCGGACAAAGCAAGGTATACGTCATTCAGGCGCTATCGGGCGGATGAGGGAATTCCGGCCGTATACGAGGAGACAGTGAAAATGAGCGATCAATTGCTTGTTGCAACTCGCAAGGGATTGTTCGTTCTGCAGTCGGATGGCGAGGGCAGTTGGACTCTCAGCGAGCCGAGCTTTATAGGCGAGCCTGTAAGCATGGTGCTCCCTGATCCGCGCGATGGATCGCTGTATGTCGCGCTCAATCTTGGCCACTTCGGTGTAAAGATGCATCGCCGGCGCGCGGGCATGGAGGATTGGGAGGAGTGCGCGGCCCCCGTCTACCCACCGCAGCCAACCGACGAGACGTGTAGCGGTGATGGCGCTAACGCGACTGCGGGCAAGGCGGCCGCGCCCGGTACACCGTCGCCACCTTGGACGCTTCAGCAAATCTGGTCGCTAGAAACAGGCGGCTGGGATGAGCCAGGCGTCTTGTGGGCCGGCACGATTCCTGGCGGGCTCTTCCGTTCCGACGATGGTGGCGACACGTGGGTGTTGAACCGTACGCTGTGGGATCGTCCCGAGCGTCGCGAATGGTTTGGGGGCGGCTACGACGCGCCGGGCATCCATTCCGTGATGGTCGACCCGCGCGACAGCCGACACGTGACAATCGGCGTATCGTGCGGCGGCGTTTGGCAAACCACTGACGGAGGTTCAAGTTGGCGGGTGACTGCCGACGGCATGGAGGCCGACTATATGCCGCCGGATCGGCGTTGCGATCCCAACGTGCAAGACCCGCACCGCGTCGTACAATGCATGAGTAGCCCGGATGTGTTGTGGACGCAACATCATTGCGCAATCTTCCGCTCAACCGACGGCGCGGTGCACTGGCAGCGGATTGAAGCGCAACCATCAAGCTTTGGCTTCGCGGTTGCCGTGCATCCGCACGAGCCGGATACCGCGTGGTTCGTGCCCGCCGTGAAGGACGATTGCCGGATCCCCGTAGATGGCCAACTCGTCGTCACGCGTACCCGCGACGGCGGACGTACGTTCGAGCGTTCGTTGATTGGGTTGCCGCCCGCACCTGCGTATGACCTGGTGTATCGGCACGGCCTCGCCGTAGATAACTCCGGCGTGCGACTGGCGATGGGATCGACCACCGGCGCGCTATGGACCTCCGAAGACGGTGGTGAAAGCTGGCATTTAGTGTCAGCGCATTTGCCACCCATTTATTGTGTGCGTTTTGGACTATAGGGCGCAGACCAGGGTTCGGGAGCCATCAAGCGCCTGTGTTCCACCATGTCTGGCGAATAACGCCAATGCAGACGTAAGCGTAAGCCCGGTGGGGGGCTTAATAAGACGCGCCGCCCGCCGCTTGTGTGCTGCTTCTCACCAGGGAGAGACCTGACTTTCCGCCAGGATCCCACATCGTCGTTGGAAATCGCGCTACTTGGACGCGGTTTCAAGATGCACCTGTCCTCGATCTTCTCTCGGGTATCGTTCGGCGTATGAGTGTCGGCGTAGTTCATAGCCAGCGCGGTGCAACCGCGCGTGGCTGCGTAGTTCAAACCGCTGCCAGGTTGCCGCCCCATTGCGTCGGCTTGATGTTGAGCGCGACCTTGCCCAGGTCGACGCCAACGATCTTGTTGTCGTTGAACGCGGCAACATTCACTTGCTGAAGCTGCTGCACGCTCTGGTTGATATTGATGTTGACCAGCGGGCCGGCAGCGGCAATCTTGCCGAACCAGTCGGTGCCGCCACGGATGGCGCACAGCGATTTGCGGTCGAGGTCCTTGCTGTCGGCAAGGTCGCGGACGATGAGAGATGACATGGTGGACTCCTTGATGCGAATGCGTGGCCGGGGCGGGCAGATCGGTTTGGGACTCGCCCGCCCGGCAGCCTGAAGCTCAGGCGTTGTTCTGGGCGCGCTGGTTGGTCGTGACGTTGTTCGTCATGTGATCCTGGAACGCCGAGTTGTTCGCGAAGTAGTTGCCGACCTGTTGCATCTGCTGGTTCGACTGGTCGATCTTCACGTGCGAGTCGAACGACAGCTTGACCGGGGCGTAGACGCTGGTCCACGGGGCCACGATGGCCAGGCCGCCGCGTACGGCTTGCAGCGTCTTGGCGTCGAGGGTTTCGGTCGAGGACAGGTCCTTGATGGTCAGCGTGGTCATGATGTGCTCCTGGAAAGGAAGGTAAGGCTTGGTGGGTGATGAGCCGGGTTGGTGTCGCGCTCGGTGCTGATATCGCAGCAAGCGTGCCAGCGTGGGCCAGAGCCTCGGAAAAAGTCGCAAAGCCTTGCTGCATGCGGGTTTTCGGGCGATATGAGGGTCTGCGCCAATGCAGAGGAATGGGCTTGCGGAGGCCGGAGTGATGGGGTGCCACCAACAGAATCCTGCCGGGTGTCGGGGCGCTGGCAACGTTCGGGCAGCGTCGCGCGATCAGGGCGAGTTTCCGGATGAGGGTCCCAACTCGAAGTTATGGATGAGGGACCGGCCCGCTGAAGGCTTAAGCGGCCACGCGCGACTTCTTTGGCGCCTGCGCGCGAATCCAGTACCTTATCGATGCCAACGCGGTGATCGCGATGCTCAAGGGCGAGCCCAAAATGCTTGCCCGTCTGCGAGCGCATCTACCGGCCGATGTCGGGATGCCATCCATCGTCGCCCACGAGTTGTACTACGGGGCTTACAAGAGCCAGCCCGCGGCGGCCAACCTAGGGCGCATAGAGGCACTGCAGCTTGAGGTGGTCCCGTTTGATACCGGGGACGCCCAGCACGCAGGCGAAATTCGTGCACAACTTGTGGCGGCTGGTACCCAGGTCGGTCCCTATGACGTCTTGATTGCGGGACAGGCGATGGCGTCCATTACCGATGGCAACCGAGCTGATACTGACGGCTCCGTGATCGCGGGCGAAAACCAGATGGGTGCCGTGATTGACTTGCGGCACGTCTTCTGAGCGCGGATTCGATGGCGTGACGTCAAAACAACCAAGTACTCCGATGATCGTGGCCATTCATGGCGGACCTATACGGGAGACTATTTTCAAATCAAGTACACCGGTCAATTCTTAATCAGTCACTCGAAAGAGGTGGCTTGACAAGAGAATTGACATTGTATGCAGTGGGCAGAGCGGCCTCGCTAGGGCAGTTACAGAACGTGCCAGAATAACTCATTCCGTGTATAGGTTTGAGGGAATGCATGTGTCAGACTTACCTGTCAGTAACTACGTTACTCTGAACCGGTATCGTCGTGCTCGATCAAGGCGGCTGTTCTATCCTGTGCTCTCAAATGGCCGCCATGGTCTCCGCGTCGGCAGGTTTCTCGGAATTGCAGTTTGGCCGCCTGGCTCAGGCCATCGACCATCGTCGCGGCCATAGACTGATTCCAGTCGCTCAAGAATTTCACTCCCATGCCGTTAAGTAGAAACGACCTACTGTCATGTCATTTTTTGTCGCGGTAAAAGAGGTATTGTGTTGAATTGACAAGTGACTTGACGGTTGTCTTGAAATACCGTGCGACAACTCCTGTCGTCAATACGGAAGAGCGAAAATTGCATTGCGAAAAATGGTGAAATAATAGTTTTATATGGTCTACGGGAGGCATTTTAAGTTGCGGTGAGGTTTTCGAGGTGGGTAAATGAAAATGAATTATAAAACGTATTTAACGGAACAATAGAATGAGCGACGGAAAAAATCGATTCTGGACGGCAGCGCATCTGACAGTTGGTGGTTTTTTTATCGCCCTGGTCATAACTGCTTGTGGTGATGGCGGCGGCACAAGCGACTCAGCGTCAAGCGCCCCTGGCTCAAGCACCCCTCCCAGTGCGGGCGGCACTTATCAGGTTGGCGGAACGGTATCCGGCCTGGTCAGCGGTACTCAACTTCAATTGACCAATGGCGCAGACACGCTAACTGTCACAGCAGACGGAAGTTTTGCATTTCCTGCGAAGCTCGTATCTGGCAGTGCCTACAGTGTAGTTGTCGGGGCACAACCGAAGGGGCAGAACTGTACGATTACCGGTGATGCAGGCACTGTGTCGGCAGGCGATGTTGCGACAGTTAGCGTTTCGTGCCAACGCTACGCTTATGCCTATGTGGTGAACCGGAACAGCAACGAAGTTTCGCAATACACGATCGGACCGAATGGTGCTCTCGCGTCGATGGCTACGGCGAGCGTTAGCACGGGATCTTTCGGGTCGCAGGCAGTCATGGTTGATCCGACGGGAAAGTATGCCTATGTGGCGAACAGCACGGGTAATAGTGTTTCGCAGTACACGATCGGGGTGAATGGTTCGCTCACGCCGATGGCCACGGCGCTTGTAGGCGCAGGACTTTGGCCCGCGGCGGGGGCGGTGGATCCAACCGGCAAGTATGTCTATGTGGTGAACTCGAGCGGCAATAACGTTTCGCAGTACACAATCGGGGTAAATGGCTCGCTCACGCCGATGGCTGTGCCGACAGTCGTTACGGGATCGTCTCCCTTTTCGATGACGATCGATCAGACGGGTAAGTATGCCTATGTGACCAACAACGGTGGTGGCACTGTTTCGCAGTACACCATTGGAGCCGATGGCTCGCTCACGCCGATGATTACACCGGTCGTCGCCACGGGCGTTAATCCAGAGTCAGTGAAGGTCGATCCGACCGGCAAGTATGCCTATGTAGCAAACAACGGCAGCGGAAGTGTTTCGCAGTACACGATCGGGTCCGACGGCTCCCTCACGCCGATGACTACACCCACCGTCGCTTCTGGATCTGCGCCAATTTCGGTGTTGATCGACTCGACTGGCAAGTATGTCTACGTGGCCAACAGCACCGGTGACAACGTTTCGCAGTACACCGTCGGGTCGGATGGTTCGCTCACGGCAATGGCTACACCAACCGTTGCCGCTGGTAGTTCGCCCATTTCGGTGTCGATCGATCCGACCGGTCGTTATGTCTATGTGGTGAACAGCGGCAGCAACAGCGTTTCGCAGTATTCGATCGGAGTGGGTGGATCGCTCATACCGATGGCCACTGCGACAGTCGCTGCCAAATTGGCGCCGTGGTCATCGGCGACGACTTTTGCCGCCACGCATTGAATGTGCGCGCTATTGATACTAGCCAGGTATCTTTGAACTGTCCCCCAAGAGTTGAACACTAGTTCAACCTTTGGGGTCCTGCTCATTGGGAGCCGCCACGAACCTGGGAAGCTCGGACTTTATCTCTCAGGAGCTCGCTTGTTCAGCGGGGTGCGACCTTAGCGCATGATCGTTGCGAAGTCATCAGGTCATATCTTGGCAGGCGCCAGGCAATACCGACACATCAGCGTCGTTCGACGCATCCGCGAAGTCGAGGCGGTACAAGAACATCGTCTCGACTATTGGCGTGCGTGTCCGGTTCCGTCAACGCACTTCCGTGCATTCCATTCTTGGAACACACGAAAGCGGAGATCTTGGTTCTTCATTTTTTTGCGGTCGACCGTACAGAATGCGGACATCAAGACCGTCTCCCAGTCACTCAGCCAGCGCCAAGCGTGACTGCGACGCAGCCCATATGACGGCAGCCTTTTGAAACCTGGCTAGCGCTTGGATGCAGCACTCCCTCGGATAACTCGCGGCGTCGCTCGTCATGCTGACTGGCCGGGCCGCTTTCTCCCTTCATGCCGTAGGACCAAGGTCCAATTGACGCAATGTCCGCGCGTGACACCATTTATTCATGGCAATGTCTGCGATGTGCCTAGCGGCGTATGCAGCCGTGGCTCTCTCGGACTTGCCCGTAGGGGCCGGCTTCCGACTAGTGCTATGCCCTTGCGCACGCAGGAACTGCACCTCGTTCGGTACATTCGCATTGATCATCGTCTATAAGGTGCCAATCATGACTCGTCGCCTGGTCATCGTTGCATTGGCTTCGTCACTTGTCTTGCCGGCGCTAGCATTCGCCGCAAGCAAGGAAGACAAACAAGCCGAGGTGCGCAAAGCCGGAAAAAAAGCACTGAGCGCTCTCTATCAAGCCCAACCGTCGGCACGCAAGGCTGTGGAATCGGCGGCAGGCTATGCCGCGTTCAGCAACTTTGGCATGAAGATCCTCCTTGCTGGCAGCGGGACCGGCGAAGGCATCGCCGTCAACAACAAGACGAAGGCTACAACCTACATGAAAATGGCCGAGCTTCAGGCTGGCCTCGGAATGGGTGTCAAGAAATTCCAGCAGGTTTGGGTGTTTGAGAACGAGAGCGCCCTAAATAAATTCATCACTTCCGGGTGGCAGTTCGGCGGGCAAGCGACCGCCGCGGCGAAGGCCGGCGACACTGGTGGCGCATATCAGGGTGCCATAGCCGTGGCGCCCGGCGTCTGGCTTTATCAGCTCACCGACAAAGGTCTCGCAGTTGAATTCACAGCTAAGGGGACCAAGTACTATGTGGACAACGACCTGAACTGAATGCGAGAAGGCAGCGCGGACGCATCGAGGCCATTCTCGGCTGGGCCGCCCTGACCAGCGTTTCAGGCAGGCGCGAAGGAGCGTCAAAATGGTCGAATCAAGAAACGGACTTTGGAGGCACACGAGCGCAATGCTGGCCTCGGTTGGACTACTGGCGCTATCCGTCGCTGCCTTGGCCACAACCCAGTCACAACAGCGCCAACAGGGCAGGAACGCAAATCAAGCTGCCAAACAGGAGGCGCGAGCGGAAAAGGTCGACTGCCGAGCTGCAAACCAGAAGAGCAACGCCCTGTGCCGGCAAGACAAGCGCGATACAAAGCAGCAAGGTCGCCAGCAAAAGCGGGACATCAAGTACTAGCGCTGGTCGCTTGAGAATCCAGCAAGAGCGTAATCGACGGGCCATGCGGAAGCACACCGCCCGGTGCGTCGTGCACCCCGGCGGCGGCGCGCCTGATCGCCAGCGCTCGACCTCCGCCAATAGGTTGTATGGGCGTTCTGCCCTTGAAAGAAGCCCTGAAGCTGCTCGAGAGGGAGAGTCAGTTAAGGGGACGGGAACGGCCGAAACCAGGCAATGCTGGTGGAGCGAAGGGCCACAGTTCAGGACAAACGCAAGACGTAGGGGGGAGGAGATTGGGCAACCTATCAATGCCGAGTAGTGCTCTGAAGCTGCAGATGGCCAAGCCGTTCCTGTTCAGTTCCATTCATCTTCAGTGACGAACTCGACCAGGACGATTCCCTCGTCCCGCATTTCGTATAGCTTCCGGTAGCACCAAGGGCAGGGCGCCCAATCGCGCAGAGTCGTCCCACCCAAGTCGTATGGAATCTCGCGGACTCTCGCTGGCGCGCCACACTCGCACACAACAATTCTGGTGAGTTCCATAGGGGCTCCATGTCGTAGCACGATTTCAACATTGCGCGGGTTTGAACGCCATGGATAAGGGCATTGCGACAAAGCTCGTCCGCGGCAGTCCTTGCTATCTAGCGTGGCATCGTAGCCAGTAAAAAGGGCTGCGTGTGCAGTCAATGGAAGCTACGAGTTTGCCATTGCCGAAACTCAGTGGTCGTTCATTGAGGTGGCACGCGTCCGGAGTGTCCGGGCGTTCCACCCCAAACGTCGCGTACTCCGGCCGTCTGCCGCGGTTTTGGGTGCTGCGTAGATGGCGGCTAGTTTCCCGTCGGCATAGGGGGCGTGGGCGATGAATGGCGCAATGCGGGTCGCCGGACTTCGGATCAGCAACGATAGGCAGCAACGTACGAGACCGACGCTCCGGAGATCGTAGTTTTTGCGCCTGCATAAGCAATGGACTTCGGTCCAACCTGGCCTTCCCGGCGAATCCGTGGGTGCATCATTTCGCGTCAGATCCCGCCGGCCTGCTTCGCACCTCCGCGATCCGGGCAAGATAGGCGCGTAGGAGGCAGTTCTTGTCGGTGCACACATTGCGTTGCTCGCGCAGCCATACTCGCTGCGCGTTCCGTATGGTTACCTTGTTCCCGGATCTCATGGCTAGGGCGAGAGCCGCCGCCAGTTCGTCGTCGGCGCGCGATAGTTCGGTGTCGCCGCAAACGAGTCGGGAGGCAGTCGAAACGAGCTTGCTGCAATCGAGGCTACGCGCTACCGCCCTCATGGCCTCGGGTTTCCGTTCGAGGTGACCTGGGTTGCAGAGTCCTTCCAAGAATCGGCATGCCGTGCTCCGTCCCACCCATGCCATGTCGCGTGCGCCAAAATCCGAGGTAAAGCGGTTGATTGCTGCATGGCTAATTCCGCGCTGCATGGCGTTCGCCGCGATGATCTCGTTGCAAAGCGAGTCATCGAGGTAAGCCGTTCCTTTGCGTCGATAGCAGCTGTGGAAGCCAAGGCGACCGGACCCAAGAATGCTGCGTCGGACCCCTGAAGCGAAGAGGATGGACGCGCAAGCCGACGCACAGCTGGCATTGTTGGGGACGACGGTATAGACCCGCACGTCGTCCATGACATCGACGAAGCGGAAGGCAGCTTCGACGTTCCCGCCCGGGCTGGTAAGAAGTAGCATGACAAGCCCTTCGCCATCGCGGTCGGCGAGTCTGGCGACGGCACGGAAGCGCTCGGCATCGCCCGGCTCGATGCGGCCCTCGGCAATCACCATCCGCACGTTAAGTTCGGGTTGATGGTGGATGCGCAGCTCCATAGCGGGCAAATCCTGCGCCAACGCCCAGGCACAAAGCGGCAACCAGGATATCAGTGATTTGAGCGTGCGCAAGCGGTTCTCCATAGCGGATGGCTTGGCCGGGCGCTATGGCGATGCGGCACTGGGCGAGCTAGCCGGGTAGTGATAGAGGTGCGTGTTGCTCGCCTGCTCGCCTATTCGGGTGCCCAAGGGACGGAATAGGGCGTGACGGCGGAAGTTCTCACTGTCCGACTTTGCCGCTTCCGTCGCAACCGCGACTGCGTCCTGATATGTCATGGGCTCCTTGTCCTTTTCGATCTGGAGCCGCTTTGTGCGATCGTCGATGCGTACGCTCTAGCGGCCGAGGTTATAGAACAAATACATGGCAAAGAGGTTGTCGAAATCGCGGTACTCGCCTTGTTCTCTCCGAAAATCGAGCGACAGCACTGACGGGAAGCGATTGGGCAGATTTTTGAAGGCGACTTTCGGCTCTTCTCGGGGTTCAACGTACAAGGAGCCTTCGTATTTCTTGTAGAGCACCACGTCCATGCCATATTGCCGCTGGTTCCATTGTTCCATCAGTTTCAGGGCCATTTCGGTGGGAATATTTGCCGTCGCAGCCGCAACGACACGCCGTCCACGCAACAACTGCGGATTGTTGACGTCGAGGTTCTCATAGTTGGCGCCGAATTTGAAAGCGGCGCCGATAACCTTGGCACAGTTTAGCCGTAGATAATCGTATTTGACCTCGCCGTGGTGATATTCTGTCGTGGTGGCTCGCCGATGATAGTCGTCGTTGATTCCGGAGAAATAGGAAATCAACGATTGCTTTTCGGCGGCTGGCACGCCGAAGACCCGTACGCCAATGACCGAGCGCTTATAGATTTCGCCGTAGTCTAGGCCGAAGACGGCGAGGGTATCCAGCGATGAGGTCGTCTTGAACAGGTATTCCGTTTTAGGAAGGCCAACGACCAGTTGCTGGGTGTAGAAGGCCCGCGCATGCTCGGGTGACCTGTCGGCGTAGAAGTTCGCCGAGTACACCATATCGTGGTGCGCGCCATCATCGCGTACCGCCAGCGCGATATGTCCGGCCGATCCACCCTTGGACGTACCGAAGCTGATCAGGAGTTCTAAATCATAAGGATCCCGGCGTAGGACTTCGACAATCTCCTCGATGTTGTCTGGCTCCGGGCCGTTCTTGCTGCCGAACTCCGCCGCCAGACCGTTTGCGAAAGGGAACGCGAGCAGGAAGAGCGAGAGCTTAAACAAACCCTTTATCAGCTGCGCAAACGCTTGATGCATCAAGAGCCCCTTGTGGTTTCCTGGCGATTCCACTTCTGCTACAGCATAGCCGGGGAGGTCAACTGATTCAAAACCACTGCCACGGACTGGCAATGCGGGATGGGCCCAAAGGCCTAACTAAGTCATAGACCGGAAAACAACCTACGTTGCCGACTCAGCATTTGGCCATCACTCTGACGCCTGAACTGGCGGACAAGGTGCAAGTGTTCAATGCGCCACTGATGGTGAGGTCATCCGTGACGGGCTTCTCTTATCGACGATCGCAATCGCTTGGTCGGAGTTCCGTATAGTCGGGGAAGGACCAGGGTCGCGAGATTGACTTGGCGAGAATGCTCGCGAGATCCCCCGAATCGGCACCTAGCGGGAAGCCCCCCAACGCTTGGCAGCAATCGAACCCAGGGCCGTCCCGTTCCTGGCTATTCCACTTCGTTGCTGTCGGTGTCGCCGGTCTGGGCCTCGTTCTCGTGACTCATGGCCGCCGCTGCAAGCGTCGTCGCGTTGGCGGGCGCGGCTTCCTTCCGCTCGCTGTAGCGATCGGTCAGGTAGTCGCTACGATCACGTACCAGCAGCGTGAACTTGTAGAGTTCCTCCATGACGTCGACCACCCGGTCGTAATAGGACGACGGCTTCATGCGGCCGTTGGCGTCGAACTCCTGGTACGCCTTGGCGACTGATGACTGGTTCGGGATCGTCACCATGCGCATCCAGCGCCCCAGCACGCGCAGCGCATTGACGGCGTTGAACGACTGAGAGCCGCCACACACCTGCATGACGGCCAGCGTGCGGCCCTGGGTCGGGCGAATCCCGCCGATCTCGAGCGGCAGCCAGTCGATCTGGTTCTTGAACACGGCCGTCAGCGTGCCGTGGCGCTCGGGGCTGCACCACACCTGGCCTTCGGACCATTCGGACAACTTGCGCAGCTCGACCACCTTGGGGTGATCGGCCGGCACGCTGTCGGCCATCGGCAGGCCGTGCGGGTCAAAGACGCGGGTCTCCGCGCCGAAGTGTCGGAGAATCCGTTCGGCTTCCTGCACCAGCAGCCGGCTGTACGAGGTCTCGCGCAGCGAACCGTAGAGCAGCAGGATGCGCGGCGGGTGGGTGCTGACGCGGGCCGGATCCAGCTTGCGCAGATCCGGCGTATCGAGCACCGCCGGGACGATGTTAGGCAGATCCCCGGTCATTGGATTCTCCGGCCCTGGGCGTCGATCACGGCCTCGCCGTCTTCCTTGGTGAAAGCGCCTTGCTGCGGCGCCGGCAGGATATCCAGCACGACTTCGGACGGCCGGCACAGCCGAACGCCAAGTTCGGTGACGACAAACGGCCGGTTGATCAGGATCGGGTGGGCCAGCATCGCATCAAGCAGCTGGCCGTCGGTCAGTGCGGGATCGCCCAGGCCAAGCTCGGCGTAGGGCGTACCCTTCTCCCGGATCGCTTCGCGAACCGTGAGGCCTGCATCGCGGATCATTGCCTGCAAGGTCTGCCGGTCGGGCGGCGAGGTCAGGTACTCGATGACGGTTGGCTCGATGCCCGCATTGCGGATCATGGCCAGCGTGTTACGTGACGTGCCACAGGCGGGGTTGTGATAGATGGTGACGGTCATGGGAATGCCTCAGTGCGATTCGTACCAGTGCTGTGAGCGGTTGACGACGCCGACGACGAACAGCATCACGGGGACTTCGATCAGCACGCCGACGACGGTGGCGAGCGCCGCGCCGGATTGGAAGCCGAACAGGCTGATGGCAGTGGCCACCGCCAGCTCGAAGAAGTTACTTGCGCCGATCAGCGCCGATGGGCCGGCTACGCAGTGGGCCACGCCGAGCTTGCGGTTAAGCAAGTAGGCCAGGCCGGAGTTCAGCAAGACCTGGATCAGGATCGGCACGGCCAGCAGCAGGATGATCAGTGGCTGCTCGACGACGGCGTTGCCCTGGAAGCCGAACAGCAGCGCCAGCGTCGCAAGCAGGGCGGTGATCGAGTAGGGGCCCAGCGCGCCGACGACGCGCTTGTATGTGACTTCGCCTTGCGCCAGCAATGCCTTGCGGATGACCTGCGCGATCAGCACCGGCACCACAATGTAGAGCACGACCGAGGTGATGAGCGTGTCCCACGGCACGGTGATCGACGACAGGCCCAGCAGCAGCGCGACGACGGGGGCGAAGGCCACCACCATGATCGCGTCGTTGAGCGCTACCTGCGACAGCGTGAAATACGGATCGCCCTTGCAGAGCTGCGACCACACGAACACCATCGCCGTGCAGGGCGCCGCCGCCAGCAGGATCAGGCCCGCGATGTAGCTATCGAGTTGATCGGCCGGCAGCCAACCTGCGAACAAATGGCGCACGAAAATCCAGCCCAGCAGCGCCATCGAGAACGGCTTGACGAGCCAGTTCACGAAGAGCGTCACGCCGATTCCGCGCCAGTGGCCGGCCACCTGGCCCATCGCGCCAAAGTCGATCTTGATCAGCATCGGAATGATCATGATCCAGATCAGCACGCCCACTGGCAGGTTCACCTGGGCAACTTCCATGGCGCCGATGGCCTGGAATACCGATGGCAGCCATTGGCCGAGCAGGATGCCGGCGACGATGCAGAGTGCGACCCAGACGGTCAGGTAGCGTTCGAAGAAGCCGATTGCGCTGGGTTGCGCGGCGCCGGCGGATGGCTGCGCCATACTCATTGCCCGGCCTCCACCGACTGCTCGCCAATGGCCCGCATCTCCTTCTGGATGGCGTTACGGTCCAGGATGTGCAACGGCAGGTTCACGAATTGGCTGACGCGATTGAGGATCTGACGGAAGACCAGGTCGAACACCTTGCGCTTCTCGTGGTCGGATCCCTGGATGGCGGCGGGGTCCATGAAGCCCCAGTGTGCCGTGATGGGCGTGCCCGGCCAGATCGGGCAGACCTCGCCCGCGGCCTGGTCGCAGACGGTGATCACGAAGTCCATGCGCGGTGCGCCGGGCAGGGCGAACTTGTCCCAGCTCTTGCTGCGCAGGCCGGACGTGTCGTAGCCGATCGACTGGCAGCGTTCGATGGCATAGGGGTTCACCGTGCCAGACGGATGGCTGCCAGCGCTGTAGGCGTGAAAGCGTCCCTTGCCGAGCACGTTGAACAGCGCTTCGGCCATGACGCTGCGGGCGGAGTTGCCGGTGCACAGCACCAGCACGTTGAAGGTCTTGTCGGACATGGTGGTCGTTGGGGCGAGTGAGGGCCTCCTCGCGCGAGGTACCGATACCGGGAGGCTTGTTAGGGGAAACTCAGCAGCAGCCGGATTCCGGCGTGCAGCAGGCAGTCCTGGTGGTTGGCTGGGGCGTGGCGTTCAATTGGACCGGCACGCAGCACGCAGCGGCTTCGGCGCTCCGGTCGCGCGATTCGCCATAGGTCGGCGCGCTACCCAGCGTCTGGAACGATTCCCAGGCGATCCCCGTTGGGTCCACCGACCAGTGCTTGTTCGAGGTCGCGTAGCAGCAGTTCGTCTCGGACTGGGACTGCATGGGCAAGTCGGCGCTGTTCAATCGCACCTGCATCTGCGCAAGCTCCGCATCGGTCTCTACCTGGATGCCCAGATGGTCCACGCCCAGCTTCTCGGTGCGATTGGAGATCGCGAAGTTCACGCGTGGATCGTCCAGCGCCCACTTGGCATAGTCGTCCCGAATGACGGTTGGCTGCGCATCGAACAGGGCGGAGTAGTAGCGGATGCTGGCCGACAGGTCGGCCACGCTGACGTGGACGTGGAAGCGCTTCATGGTTCAGGACTCCGTGGAGACGGAACAGGAGGACACCGGCGAGCACGGATTGCCGCCGCAGCAGTTTTCCGTGAGATAGCCAAGCAGGTCATTCATGGTCTCGAAGCGAGCCATGTAGATGATCGACCGGCCCTCTTGCCGACTTGTCAGCAACCCGGCACGATGCAGTTCCTTGAGGTGGAACGATAGCGACGACGCTGGCATCTCCATCAGTTCGGCAATTCGGCCAGCAGGCAGGCCTTCGGGGCCGGCCTGCACGAGCAGGCGAAAGACGGCCAGGCGAATGGCGTGGGCAAGCGCGGCAAGCGCTTCGAGGGCGTTATCAGTTTCCATAATTCGAATATATTCGAATTATGGAATGGGTGCAAGGTACGGATGAAGCGAGGCGCTGAACTGGTCCACATCGTTCATATTTACGCCCTTGCACCTCACCGTTATAGTCTTCAGTGCATAACGCTTCCTGCGTTGTCACTGTGAGTGCGAATATGCGAGTTATTGGACTGTCGGGAGCGAGCGGCGCCGGCAAAACCACCCTGATCTCCAAGGTCGTCCCGGCGCTGAAGGCCCGCGGCCTGGAAGTGTCGACGTTAAAGCATGCTCACGACGAGTTCGATGTTGACAGATCCGGCAAGGATTCATTCGTACACCGTCAGGCGGGCGCGACCGAGGTCATCGTTGCATCCTTTGTACGTGGGGCGCTGATGCACGAGTTGACGGAGCAAGAAACGCCATCGCTGAGCAGCCTGCTTCAGCGGCTCAGCAGCGTTGACCTGGTCATCGTCGAAGGCTTCCAGGCAGGGAGCTACGCCAAGGTTGAGGTCTTCCGGCAGGCCAACAACAAATCCTGGGTGCACACGCATGATCCCGATATTGCCGCCGTAATCAGTGACACTGCTGGCGAGGTTCCGCTGCCACATGCGTTTCTCGATGATGTCTCCAGTGCTGCGGACCTGCTTTTCAATACCGCGCTGCCAATCGAAGAAACGTTACCACGCCTGGCCGTGGCGAGAGTCCTGTCAGCGGCCCAGGGCTGACTCGACGCGCTGCGCAATGGCGCTAGGGCGTATGCCCAATCCGCGCACTTCGGCTGGTACACGCGGATCGACTTCGATGATCTTCTGCTTCTCGCGCACCGTCACCCCATCGTGCGTCAGACCTCGTAGCGCACCGTGATCGGGGCGACGATCTCCTGGCCGTCCAAGTGGCCGTCCAATCGGCCACGCTGTACCAGATCGCCAATGTTCAGCATCGTGCGTTACAAGCCGGCATGGGCGCATAGATGAACCGCTCGCGGCCTGCGCTACCCAAGGCGCGGGGGGTCGTCTGCGATCAGCCATACCCTGGCTGGCGGATGGACAGGGGCTTGGGCTTGGTGGAGAGGTGGCGGGGCAGGATGGTCATGCTAGGATTCTTTCCAAACAGGGAGATCAACATGCCCAAAGAGCCTGCCGTAGTGATCAATGGAGACCATGTCTCGGTCTACCTGTACGTTGTCGATGCCCCGGGCAACACGTTCGCCTGGGAAGTGGTCGAAACTCGCGACAAGGCGAGTGAGGTCATCGAACGGAAACTGGTCAGCGAAGAGAGCTATCCGACGTTTGCTGACGCAGAGGTCGCTGGGAAGCTGACGGCGGCTGCCGTGGCAAAGGGTCTGGCCTAGCATCACGAGGCCTCAGACGGCTGCGCGACGGTCAAGGCAATCGCCACCGGACGCACCCATACCGGCGTCGACGAGAGACTGGACGTTTCGCCGGTCTCGGCCAGCATCAACGTGGTGCCCATCACCTCGGCAATAGCCACGGCCGCGTCGGGCGGCACAGCATGCCAATGCGCTAGCGCCAGGCCTGATCGCTCAGGCCGTCCAGCTCCAGGTATTCCTCCGGCTCGATCAGTGACTGCAGCGCGGCCGGTTCCAGAGTGGTGACGACCTTGGCCTGAAGTCGCTCGCGACGTATTGCAGTGGTGGAAAATTCGAGCCGAAGCAGTGGTATCGCGAGTCGGAAGCGGCGTTGGGTATTGCGCAACGTGCGCGCAAGAAGAAACGCGTGAGGGCAATCCACGCCAAAATCGCGAATCAGCGCAAGGACGCCATCCACAAGGAAACGTCGGTGCTTGTCAAACAACATGCAGCAATCTTTGTCGGCAACGTGAACGCGAAGACGCTGGCACAAACGCACATGGCGAAGTCCGTGCTCGATGCCGCGTGGACGACAGGGTCTCCGACAGCAGACCGGAGCAGACCGGACGCGCCCTTCCACGGGCTGGAGATGAAGACGCAGTGCGGGTGCCGGTGGCCAGCTGCGCGCACGATGTCGTTCGGCGTAGCCTCGCGCCAGCCCGCCGGCGGCTCGGCGCCGTGGAAGGCGGTGTACGGCTGGCGGGTGAACAGGTTCATCACCATGCACGGCACGCCCGTTAGAGTCTCGAAGCCGCCGATGCACTTCCACGTGCCTATCATGTTGCCGACGCGCGAGACGGCCTTCGTGAAGCCCTTCGCTCTGTCGCCCAGGCCGCAGCAGAAGCCGAAGCTGTTGTATTCAAGGCGGATCATGCGGCCACCTCGCTGTAGGAGGCAGCCCCGCCGCAGGAGAACTTCTGTCCTACATCCCGCAGCAAATCCGGTGCGTAAGCTGGAGTGAGATCAAGGGTGAACAGGAGAACATTATGATGAAAACCATTCTTGTGCTGGTTGCCGCTTCTGTTGCGTTGCTCAGTGGCTGCGTTGTAGCCGATCGTGATGGCTACCGCGACGGCTACTACTCTAGAGACGGGCGTGTGGAGCACGACCGCGATCATTGGGATCACGACCATGGCGATCACCGTGGCAACGATAGAGACCATTGGCAAGGTGGGCCGCGATACTAGGTGTCCCACGAAGGGGTTGAGCGTGGGTCATCCGCACGCCTCGCGGCTTTCTCATCCTGCGGGCCGAAAGCGCCCCCGGACGTGCTTTTGGTATGGAGAGGAATAAACCGATGCCTTGCGCGGAAATGAGCGTAGAGTGGGTTCTCCAATGGAGAACTTTATGAACGATGTACCTAGTTCCAATTACAAGGGATTCGACATATACCCTTTGATCTACAAATGCGATCCGCCGCGAGAATGGTATGAGCGCCGGCATGATCGAACCTACAACGTTTCTGCGGTGATTTGCAACGGAGGTGCTGATCCCGCAGGAGATTCCGCGCGTGTTTATCCCCTCCCAGCTGATCAATGGGAAAACATGGGAAATGCAACGCGTGCGGCGATTCTCGGTAGTCACGGCCAGCGGTTGGGCGGAGGGCGCAGTCGAACGGAGTGTCCTGACGCCGATCGGTAGATGCGCAGTAAGCGCGCAGTGAAATCTCTTCCTGTCAGTCACTACAGTTTCCCGTTTTTGAATTGCTCGACCATCCCAGTCAGCGGGCCGAAGCGGACCTAGCGGTGCAGCGGCCAGTAGGGTGCTTCTGGGCGTGCTCGATCAGTGCCACCAGCAGCGCGCGCAGCTGCAGCGCTTCGGATGTACGCGCACAGCGCCTCCAAGATGTCCGTCCAATCGGCATCCTGATCGAGCCCGTAGCGGAGGACGATCGACGCGAGCGTCGACCGCGCGCTCGCGCTCTTGACGCTCGACTTCCTTGCCCGCCTCGTCTGCATAGGCCTGGTACCGAGTCTTCAGCGTCTCATACGACGATGTGGCGTAGGCGAAGCCGTCGGTAACCACGACATGCTTGTTCAGTTCAGCCAAATAGCCAGCCGACGCAGTCTTGTTCTTCGGGAAGCGGGCACGCGATGACGTGTCGCGTTCCGACCAGCTGTCAGGAATACCGGCAGCCTTCATCGTGGCAATGATCTGATCGCGCAGCGCTTGGTTGTGGGCGAGGGCGGGGACGTGCGCTCGTGAGCTGCGACATCCTTGGCGCGAGCTTCCTTCAGCGCCTTGAGCGGACCGGTGATGGCGGTACACGCGCACGCACAAGAAGACGGTAAGGGCCTGGCCCCGATGAAGGATGGGGAGAGGCGGTCCAGATGTTGCTGGCTCAGTAGGTCAGCCGCTGCCACCAGGAACCAAAATTCGGGTGAAATGGGGCCTTCCAGCCTTTGCGCACGCGCTTGATCGCATCTTTCTGGCAGACACCGACTGAGAGGAGGCGGCGCAGTTCTGCCTCAGGGGCGTCGCTTTCAAATACGCGGGCGGTGAGTGGCTCGACGTCGGCAGGGCACACTTTTTCGGGTGGGCCGACGAAGCCAATTCCCCGATCAGGCATGATGTCGCAAAACCATGCGCGATCATTGCAGGGCCTCTGCTCGTCCGCAACCCAATAGTACACAACGCCAAAAAATACGAACACTACAAACATCAGTGCGGCTCTCGTGCTGGCAAGCCGCCAAATGAAGAGCGCCATTCCGGCAACTGCGATAGCTCCCATGCAAGGTCTCCCGCTTACGGATCTCGGCGTTGCAGAGCATTGCATGGTCGGCGGCGGTCGCAAATCAGCCACATGGGGGAAATAGCCGTTAATCCGCGGCTGGTACCATGCCGGGTCGCCTCACCTTGATCCGGTTGGACGACCAATGGCCGTCTTGGTAAGAAGAGCACGGGGGCTTTCCACGCCTTCGAGCTCGAGCAAAAGCGCAGATTGGTATAGTCACTGGCTACCGTCCAGTCTGGTTACATGCGGTAACCAGTCCTATGCTGGGATGGAATTGCTATAGGAATTCGTCCGATAGTCACGGATGAAAAAATGCCACGGTCGTCATGACCGCTGCTCAATGATTAAGCCGATGCGCACACGCCTGGAACGGGCGTGGCGACGAGATCGAAACCGCTGGCGCGGCCACGCGCCAAGTCAAAGTCTGTGACCCGCGAAATCGGTACGGCGTCGCAAGACGCTTGGAGGCGGGAGAGTTCATGACCCTTCACAGCTCGAAACGTTCCGGCGGTACCGCGCCTGGCCGCTTCACCTTGATCCAGTCCGCGGACCGCTTTCCATCTTGGTAAGTCGACCCGAGCCGCTTTCCATCAACGCCTTCCAACTCGAGTTCGAGCGCAGACCTGTACAGCCAGAGACCGTCTTCGACTCCGGCCACATGCAGGACGCGGTCAGAGTGTGAGCGCAGAATCTTGGCCAGCACTGCTTTACGCTTTTCGAGCGTGGCTGTCCGAAGATCGTTTTGCGTGGCTGCTAGGACGTCGAACACGCAGTAGACGACAAGATCGGCGCCTTCGTACCAACTCTTTCGCCTCGCCCTTGTGTGGAGGCGATTGAAGTCACCCCGGCCGAGATGGTCCAGGACGCAGACTTCGCTATCCAGGACTGTACCGGCAGGCATGTCGGCGATAGTGCGCTAGTCGCCACGACCTCCGGAAACCAGCGGGTAGCGTCAATGCCGCCGCGGCTCTGCAGCCGTGCGTCGGATCCGGTACTGGCCAAGACGCGGTATCCGTCGTACTTGATCTCGTAGAGCCAATCGTCCTCGCGCGGAATGGCCTTGCGCTCCACCAGGAGCATGGAAGAGAGCTGAACGAGGGTCAGTGCGTCCGAAGCGCACGGCATGGTCCTTAACCCTTAATGTTTCGCGGGTCATGGCCGAAGGAATTGCGTTCCCGGATCTGGCCGTCGCGGCCATGGATCAGCAACTCGACCTTGTCGTGCTTCGCGCGCTCGGTGCCCGCCCCGATCGCTTCTTCTTGAGTGGCAAACATGGTCCGTTTCCCGCTGTTTGGTGCTTCGACGGCCCAGCCTTTCCCTGCTGGCACTACGTGGATGTCGTTGTTGGCCATGATGCGTCTCCTCAGTCTAGGGTACGCTAGTCTTGCGCCGGCTTCGTTCATTACGGTATCCGCGCCGGTCCTACAAGGAGGGGTGGGGCAAAAAAAAACCGCAGCACCGGGGGGCGCAGCGGCGAACGAATTAGACTTAGGGTTGCTGTTTTCAGCGGAAGTAATAATCGGTGATTTCTGCTGGGATTAAAAGCACCCTCGCGGGGTAAGTGCTCGTCCTACAGGGGAAACCCTTTGACGGCCACATAAAAAAGGCCGCGCGGCGACTTGCGGCGCGGCAAAAGGGGGAAGCCCTTGGTGTTAGTGAGCATACCCGCGCATGCGGTGCTCACTGACTTTGCCATCCTGGCTATAAATGATTAAGTCTACTTGTGCCACCCTCGCCATTTCAGCTGCTACTGACATGGCATCTTCGCGTGTGTCATAGGGTGCGCGCAGCCCAGTACCTTCAATTGCAATAGCCCATCCCCCCTTGTGGGGAACAACATGAATATCACCTGACATAGCAGCCTCCATTGGAGTAAGAAGGATTGTCGGCTGTCATGTCATGTCATGTCGCTCTGCGCAAAATCCACTGGGGCGTTCATCTTGCCCTCAAACTCGTAGATCATGGGTAGGGCTCGTAATTCCATCGCCCTATGAACAGCTGCAGCGATGGCCGCGGTGCGGAACGGGTATGGAGTGCGCTCGTACTCGGACTCAACATTCCACTGGCCGTCTTTGCACCTTTACGACTGCTGACATCCGTACACCTCCAGGTGGGCATCGATACCTCTGTTCTATGTCTAAGCAAGGGAATCTGGTGTAGGACGATTCCTGAATCGGGCAAACGATTGGCAATGTGATCTTTAATGTGCGGATGCGGCGGTACATTGGTTGTGGGCCTGCGCAATGCGCGTATCCCCGCCATAACCTCGATCCATCCTTCCGTGGCAGAGTGGTCCGAATCTTCTCTAGCACGCGCCGATGCTTGTCCTCTGCCTCTTCCCACGTCTCCGACTCGAAGATCTTGCTTAGAACGCCATTGATCGTCGTGAGGAACATAGGCGGCTTGTCGTCTTTCAGGCTGGCCCAGCCGGACAAGTAGGTCCAGAAGTCGACCGCGTGCTCCAAGAGCCGGTCTTTGATCTGCCGGCCCTTGCCCTCGCAGCTCACCCAAATCGAATGCTCGGTGTAGTCGTAGTACCGTACGGGACGGCCGGACACGTCCAGGACGTAGTAGCGGTCGTTGTTCGGATCAATGGGCGAGGGCGACATACCGCCAGAGGGAGCGGGCAGCCGAGGTATGGGGAAATGGCGGGGCATGGTTGAAAGATTACCGGGACGCGCGGAAAGCCCTGTCATTCATGGCGGGGATGTAGAGCGCGGACGCCACAGGCGTCCCACCTTGATCTGGTCAAGGCTCAGGTGGCTCATTCGGGTTCTCCGTTCAGCCGTTGCGCTGTACCAGCACGCTGCGCAGGTCTGCCACTTGCTCGCCGTCCTGGTTGGTCACGCGCGTCTCGCGCACTAGGAGGTCCAGTGCGCCGCCTTTCTTGTCGTAGATGTCGGTGATGCGGGTGACAAAGTGCAGCGTGTCACCGGCATACGATATACGGTGGTCCGTGAATGACTAATCGCCGTGGCGGATGCGCTCGACCTTGATGCCGAGCTCATCGCGCCTGCCGCTCAGCGGCTGAACCAGTTCCAGCGAGAGAGGAACGTGGGCGGTAGCGGCAGGCCAGGGTGACCGGCGTCGCACGCGGCGGCCTCGTCGATGCTTTGCCGAAGAGCGGCTCTTTGTAGGGATGGCATCTAAATGCGGTTTTCTACCTCTGTTGAGACGCGAGTGGCTCAATTAACTCGAAGTCGCCCGTATTGCCAAGAACAAGTCCTCTGGTGCGCATAGCCGGACAATTACTTGCAAGCCCACATCCGCTTCTCCCCTCGTATCCAGCAAGGCCCTTGCATGGCGGAGTCGGGTCTTGGAGAGCCGTCGGTATCCATCCTCACCACGCGGGTCGAGAGCGACGTTACGCCTTTCTTATCAAAGTCGGCAAACACTGCCCACCCGGTCACGTTGTCTTCATCCTCAAAGCCGTCGAAAACAAAATTTCCCAGGGAATAGACGATGGGTTTGCCTTTGTAGACTTCATAGTTCTGGGCGACGTGGGGATGCCCGCCGATCACGGCGTCGGCTCCCGCGTCAAGTAGCGCCCTGGCCATGCGCTGCTGGCGGTAGCCCGCCTTCGGCTCGTGTTCGACGCCCCAGTGGGGAATCACCACCACGACATCGGCCCCCTCTGCCTTGGTCTGGGCAATATCCAACGCTGCCTGGTTCTGGTCGAGCCACGCCACGCCTGGCATGCCAGGTGCCGCAGCGAACCATCGTGGTTGGAAGTCCAGGTATCCGAGCAGAGCGATCTTGAGCCCGTTGCGCTCGAACATCGCCGCACGGTGAGCATCACGCGCGTCTTTGCCGCCGCCGAAGGTTGTCGCCCCCGCTTTCCGGAGCGCTTCAATGGTCTGGACGAAGTCTTTCCGGCCGAAATCGCCGGCATGGTTATTGGCTAAACCGGCAGCCGCGAAGACCGAGGCGAACCCGGGCAGCGCTGACTGCGCTGTCCTGAAGCTATGAGGCTTGTCTCGGTCGGGTGTCCCTAACGTTCCCGCCGACGACTCGAAATTCGCGACGCTCAGGTCGGCATTCGCGAGCATTCCGCGTACGTGGGAAAAGGGGTCTCCCCCGCGGGCCGCGAATCGCCCCGTCCCCTCGGACTCCGCGAGCATGACGTCGCCGACGAACGCTACCCTGGCAGTACCCTCGGCCGCCCATGCATGAGGGCCCATCAATGCTGCCACAGCGGCAAGCGTCAGGAGGGCCTTCATTGTGCCGCTCCGCATTTGTACCGCAGACTCCGTCCCCCACTGGGCTCCACCACCTCCAGGTGTTCCGTGCCGAATGGCGTGAAGGCCTTTTGCGAGGAAATGATGCGATAGTCACCGTCAGCGGATTTGGCGTAGACCTCTACCAGCAGCCATGGCTTTTTCTTCGGAGGCGCCGCGAGTAGCACGCGAACTTTAAACCGCCCCATCTCTTGCCATGAGCCGCCCAACGCGTCCGGTTCCGCACGCACCGCCATCACGGCCTCTTCGTCGCTTTGCTCCAATGAACAACGGACCTCCGGCGAGGCCATTGCCATCAAAGGAAATATCAAAAAAAAGCAGAATCCGAAACGCATGCAGAGCCCGAAGGTGGTGTCAGTCATCTTTGAGTCCGCATTGTATGGCAACAATGAGCACATTCAGCTTTCTCAGCCTACGCCTGTCATGCGCCAGTCACGGACATCTTCCAAAAGCCGCAGGGACCGTTGGTATAGGCCGCGTTCGGGCCGAGCGCGTTGGACTGTAGTTGGCGAATATAGCCTTCGCCATCCTAAGGAAAGCGCCAAAGACGTAGGCGGCGCTCGACAGCTGAGAGGCCCGCGGAAAACCCAGAGGTCGGCAGAGCACGACGCCGCCGGTGCGCAGGCGGCGCCGGCCCAAAGAGTGCTGCAAACTGCTCAACGGAAATTCCATGCCAGCAACCTTTTCCATGGCATGTGAAATGCATGCTTCCAGCTACCTAGAGGCCTATGCTCAGGTGGGTAAGCTTCTCCCGCTTGGGCTTGTCGAACGAAACGGTCATGTCTACGCGCGATGGAAGTCTGTGGAACCGGTTTCTGAACATCGCCAAGCCATACTGGTTGTCACGAGGCAACTGGAAGGCTTGGGCGTTGTTGTTGATACTGGTATGCCTGTTATTTGGGCAGACTTGGACAAATGTGCTCTTCAACAGGCAAACGGGTGAGTTTGCCTCGGCGCTCGCTGCGAAGGACGGCGACCGATTCTGGTACGCCATCGAGATATTCGTCTACGTGCTGATTGCGGCCGTACCTGTCTACGCCTTTTACTACTACACGCGTAACAAGCTGTTCATTCAATGGCGATCCTGGATGACGCACCACTATCTGGGCAAGTATTTCGGCGGCTGCGCCTTCTATACGCTGAATGCGAACAGCGCCATCGATAATCCGGATCAGCGCATTTCAGAAGACATTAGCACCTTCACGCAGCAGTCGTTGTACTTTCTGCTCCTAATGCTGGGAGCATTGCTGCAGCTGATTGGATTTAGCAGGGTATTGTGGTCGATCTCTCGGGAGTTAGTGGTTTTCCTCGTGCTCTATGCCATCTGTGGCACAGTGGTTTCAGTGCTGTGCTTCGGCAAGGTGCTGATCGGGCTAAACTTCTACCAACTCAAGCGAGAAGCCGACTTCCGCTTCAGCCTGATCCGGGTGCGCGAGCATGCTGAGTCGATTACCTTCCATCACGGCGAACACCATGAATCCGATTACGTGCGCAGCCGCTTCCAGCATGTGTTCGCCAACTTCAACCGGTTGATCCGCTGTCAGTTAAATCTCTACTTTTTCCAGTATGCCTATACGTTCCTGACTCTGATGCTCCCCAGCGTTATCGTTGCCAATCGCGTACTGGATGGCGAACTCGAGGTTGGCAGCGCGATCCAGGCCGCAGGAGCATTTACAGCCGTGTTGGCGGCACTGACGGTCATCGTCGATAACTTCGAAAGCCTCAGCCGCTTCTTGGCGGGCTTGGACCGGCTTAACACTTTCGCCTCTTCGCTGGCATGTGCGCGCATAGTTCGCCGCAAACCTGGCAGCCAGATCGAGCACCGTCGGGGCAGCACGCTGTCACTGGAACATCTGACCCTGCATACGCCTGACTACCAGCGTACCCTGCTGAATGATCTCACCGTGACAGTGGGGCAAGGCAAGAACTTGCTGATCGTCGGGCCCAGCGGTGGTGGAAAGAGTTCGATGCTGCGGGCCATTAGCGGCCTGTGGACCTGCGGTAGCGGCCGAATCCTATGCCCTGGGGCGGCGCAGATGCTCATCCTGCCGCAGCGTCCCTATATGGCGGTCGGCAACCTTCGTTGTCAGTTGCTTTATCCCAATTGCGAGGGGCGCCGCATACCGGATGGCGAGCTATTGAAGCTGCTCGATATGGTTAACCTGCCGGACATGGTGGAACGCTTCGGCGGGCTGGACGCAAAGCTGGACTGGGGCAAGGTCCTGTCACTCGGCGAGCAGCAACGCCTGGCATTCGCTCGCCTGTTGGTGGCCCGTCCGCGCTACGCCCTGCTTGATGAAGCGACCAGCGCGCTGGACATTGGCAATGAGACCGGCCTCTACAGTCAGCTGGTCGCCGGCCCTACCACAATAGTCAGTGTCAGTCACCGCCCAACCCTCCTGCGTTATCACCTCCAGGTGCTGGAGTTGCGCGGCAATGGCGACTGGCAGCTCCACCCCACGCACGAATACCGTTTCGCCTGGTAGCCGTCGTGCAAACTGGAACTCCGGACGGTGACTCGAAAGCGATGCACCCGAGCGGCGATAGGCAGAAGTTCATTTGCACGAATGTAGTCCGAACGGGTTGAAGTGAATCGACGCGCTTGTGGCATCGGCGGAAATCACCTTGACTTATGGGGAACGCGGCGCTTTCGTTGGGTGCAAAGCCAGGTGTGCGAGGTCATTTCCTATGTTCTGTTCTTGCACCCGGATAATTGCGTGTTCGTCTGGATGCCTGCGCAGCGCAATCGGTCAGCATCCATATCTACGGCCCAACGTCCGGCCACTCGAATTGCCGGTCAGGCATAGTGGATGGCATGGAATTATTCAGAACGATGGACTCCGTTCGCGCCCTGCGTCGAAGCATGATCCTCGCGGGCGCGGCGGATGCCATTCAGGACTGCGTTCCAAACAAGCATCTGCGCGGCTTTGATGGCATCGCTGCAACGCCAAGCAGGATATCCACGCAAAACTACCCTATAGAACCCCTTGACGCCGGGCACAATCGTTCGGAGGTAGCCGTTGCGGAACAGGGCGCCGTGGATAGTGGAGCGGGATGTATGAGGGTCTCGTTGTCAGACATAGGCCGCAACGCCCGGCAAACAGAGCGGACAGAAGCATCCTTTACTTAAGGAGCCGCTAAGGAAAGAGTGGCATACGCGTCGGTCCTACAGGGGCGGGCGGGGCACAAAAAACCGCAGCACCGGGGGCGCGGCGGCGAACGAATTAGACTTAGGGTCGCTGTTTCCAGCGGAAGCAATAATCTCTGATTTCTGCTGGCATTAAAAGCACCCTCGCGGGGTAAGTGCTTGCCCTACAGGGGAAACCCTTTCACGCCAACATTAAAAAAGGCCGCGCGGCGACTTGCGGCGCGGCAAAAGGGGGAAGCCCTTGGTGTTAGTGAGCATGCCCGCGCATGCGGTGCTCACTGACTTTGCCATCCTGGCTGTAGATGATTAAGTCTACTTGTGCCACCCTCGCCATTACATGGCAGCCTCCGTTCGAGCCAGAAGGATTGCCGGTTGTCATGTCATGTCCCTCTGCGCAAAATCCACTGGGGCGCTCATCTTGCCCTCAAACTCGGAGATCATGAATAAGGCTCCTAATTCCATCGCTCTATGAACAGCTGCAGCGATGGCCTCGGTGCGCGAGGGGTATGGAATGCGCTCGTACTCAGACTCAACATTCCACTGGCCGTCTTCCCGCCGCAGAGTGGTCCGAATCTTCTCCAGCACCCGCCGATGCTTGTCCTCTGCCTCTTCCCATGTCACTGACTCGTAGCACTTGCTCAGGCTGCCACTGATTGTAGTGCGGAACATCGGCGGCTTGTCGTCTGTCAGGCTGGCCCAGAGGAGAAGTAGGTCTAGACGTCGACCGCGTGCTCCAGGAGCCGGTCTTTGATCTGCCGGCCCTTGCCCTCGCAGCTCACCCAGATCGAATGCTCGGTGTAGTCGTAGCACCGTACGGGACGGCCGGACACGTTCAGGACGTAGTAGCGATCATCAATGGGCGAGGGCGACATACTGCCAGCGGGAGCGGGCAGCCGAGGTATGGGGGAAAGGCGGGGCATGGTTGAAAGACTACGGTATGAATACACAGTCTGCTGCCCAGCCGGCCTTCATTTAGTGGGAAGGTTCCAGATGCAATCTGGTCGCTAATGTTAGACCGGCCAGGAAAGCCAAAAAAACTTCCAGTCCCTATGATATTCCCGAAGCCCGCACACAGCTTGTGTGCGGGCTATCTTTTATCGACCGGGCGACAGCCACGGCATTCCTAATGCCGATTGGGGTGGATTCAACCTAGTCCGTCGGCCGCCTCAAAGTGGTCGATGGCCTCGCGCAATGTTGCGAACTTGCGGGCATGCGCTCTCGTCGCCGGCGTGAGGCAAAATTCGCCGAGATGGAAATCGAGTTGATGGCCGGAATGCTTGATCGCTGCTTCTAATGCGGTGAGTCTGGCACTGTCCTCGGCTAGGAGCTTGACCATTGCGTGCGCGACTTGAAGATCGCTGGAGTGAAGCACTGCTTGCGCCATCCTAGTTGCTGCCTGAGGGCCTGCCGCATCCGCTTGCTTGCGTCGTCGTTCGAAAAAGCGCTCGCAGGGAAGACTATAAACTTCGCCCGTGGCAGGGCAGACACACACGACGGAGAGATTCGGTCCGACGTTTTTGCGCTCTGCCTTGGTGATCAAGATGACTGTCAGCTCACTTCCGTCGTCGTGTCGCCACCGGGATCCCACTTCGGGTGACTCAAGCATTACATTTACCACGCTATTGCCTCCTCTTGATGCGGCAGTATGTCCCGCGAATCGTTCTCCAAACTAGTGTCGGCGCACGCATCGAGAAATGAAGGCTTTCTTCATAACGCTGTAGGAAAACGAGAAATGTCAGAAGGAGATATCCATGGTCCACTATCTCTTTCACAGCAAAGGTCGTCCGGCGCTGGTGGCGCTCAGGCACTCTTGTGCGGCACATCCAGTGCGCCATAACCATGCACCGTGATGTCGTAGAGAATTGCCGCTGGTGTCAGGCCGAGCAGTGGAGCGCTTCCCTCAAGGTCCGCATCGGCGGACGACTCAGCGGTTCCGAGCCATTGGAGTGCTTCGAGTGGGACTTGGGTGAGGGGCATGCCGGCGCGGACGAAAAGCGCACGAGGCCCATGGCGATGAATGGTGATTAACATGTTGACCTCAGCGTAGGAAGGGCCTGATCGACACCAACCACGGGTACGCCGGCGCGTGTCTGCGGGATGTAGCCAATTTCGAATCTCCTATCGTCTTCGCCAGATCATCTAACGCGCCTCGTGTTGGAATAAGTCTAAAAGCGGTGCGCGAGCCAGAGTTTGCAGTTCGTGCCAAGGGTATTGCTTTCGATGACAGGGAATGGCCTTAAAAGCGATCCATTTGACAATGATCAAAGGAGGACGCACGGGCAGGTCCGCAGTGCTCAGCCGGTTGAATATGCTCGGCAACGGCGGAATTTCGGAATTGAGAGGAAATTTGACGGATTCTGCCGCGACCACACAGCCGACGAAGAAAAATCGGCGCCCAAGGTATGGTGGGCACCGATGCTGGAAATGTCGAAACGGGGGTAATTTTCCACGTCCGCGCTAGGGGTCAATGGACAGCGGGCGCTTAGCGCTTAGCGCGCCGTGACGCGAGCGACCTTGAGCGCTGCACTCCAAGGCTCAGCGGCTTCTGTCATAAGAGTTGTCCCCATCGAATGGTGATAAAGCTGTGGAAAATTCGCGTCGTCCCCTTTCTGGTCGCAGTTTCCGGGCGCTGCCAGAAAATTAGGCAGCTCCCACAGAGAATCTGCATTGTTCTTCCAAGGGGCCGGAAATGTCACACCGATTTGCGGCGGCCTGGCATTACAGGTTGCCTAGTGAAGGCGAGCAGCACGCGATTCTCATCCGAAAAATGCGACTCAGGGAAGTACCGCGTCATGAGCATATCCATGTACTTCGCGCCCGGGTAGATGTTGGGTTCTGTTTCCCCGATGTCGCCCTCATCCAGCCATCGGCTGGCGCACTGCAAGTGGTCGAGGCAAGCCGGGGTTGGCGCAGCTCTCTTTGCTTGACGTCCGATGCATCGCCTGTTGCTGACGCAATTTCTGGTCTTTCAGGTAATGCACTGCATTCAGCGCGTATTGGCGCCCACCAATGGTCCGCATCCCGTTCATTTTTCCTCCCTGCGTTGAATGGTCGTGATCTATGCTAATCACGCTGAAGAAGCGGCCGGAGTTCGAAATGGTGAAACTGCGCTGCCTGGCAACTCTGCTCATGCCTCTGGCAATCGTCTTGGCAGGCTGTGGTAATGGCAGCAGCGATAGTGGGGGCAGTACGACCAACGTTGTGACGGCACCAGCTGGTCTGGTCGAGCGCGACGAATCGCCGATTTACGCAGTAGGTGTGCCCATCGTCGCTGACACCGTGAGTAACAGCGGGGGCGCCATTGCGCAATGCACGGTCTCTCCACCATTACCGCCAGGCCTGAACCTCAATCCCCAGGATTGTACGATCAGCGGCACGCCTACTGGCAGCACTCACGCGACGGTCTACACGATCACCGCGAGCAACGCTGCGGGCAGTACAACCACCCGAGTCGAAATCGAAGTCAAGGACGTTCCGATCGCGCCAGATGGCCTTGACTACTTGGATCGATCGATCATTTATCCGATCAATGCCTCGATTACGCCTAATACGCCGATCAGCACAGGTGGCGAGATCACACAGTACAGCGTGTCGCCGGCTTTGCCAGCGGGCCTGGTCTTTGACTCTCAGACAGGCGTCATCACTGGCATCCCCACGGCAGTGACCGCATCGGCGGTCTATACGGTGACGGGCGCCAACAGTGTGGACAGTGTCCAAGCCCTGCTGACTATCGAAGTGGCTGCGGTGGCCGTGCCGCCGATGGGCCTCGTCTATGTGGATCCGCTACCCGAATACATTGTTGGCGTGCCGATCACGTACAACGAGCCCGCCTACTCCGGCGGCGAAGTCACCAAGTTTTCGGTATCCCCTGCACTGCCGGCAGGATTGAGCCTTAACACACAGAGCGGAGTCATCAGCGGCACTCCCACTGCGGAACTGACCCAGACAACGTTCTTCGTTACTGCCAGCAATAGTGCTGGCAGCGTCGTCGCACCGATCACCCTGGCGGTGGCCGCAGCCCAGGTCGGTGGGTGGCAACCTGCCGACGCTATGAATCAAGGGCGCTTCCGGCATACGGCCACGCTATTGGCCGACGGTCGAGTCCTGGTGGCGGCTGGCAACAGAAAGCAGGCGGTGTCGTCTGCGGAGTTGTTTGACCCGACCACGAACGGTTGGACACGAACCGGCAGCGTTGCGCGGAGCCGGCAAGCGCACTCCGCCACGCTATTGCCCGACGGGCGAGTCCTGGTAGCGGGAGGATTCGGCACCGGTGGCGGGAACGCGCTGTCCTCTGCGGAACTGTTTGACCCGGTCGCTGGTAGCTGGTCACAGACCGGCAGCCTGGGCCAGCAGCGTGACAGCCACACCGCAACGCTGTTGCGCGATGGTCGCGTGCTGGTGGCAGGCGGCGAGGGTCAGGGAGGCAGTTCGGGCGCATTAGTGTCGGCCGAACTCTACGATCCAGCCACGGGCACCTGGTCACCGACCGGCAATCTTGGCCAGGCGCGTAAGCAACAGACCGCCACGTTGCTGCCCGATGGCAGGGTCCTGGTAGCCGGCGGCGAAGATGCCGGCGGCGGCGCACTGGCCTCGGCCGAACTCTATGACCCCGCCACGGGTACTTGGTCGCCCACTGGCAGCATGAGCCAGGCCCGCAACGCCTATGCCGCCGCTCAACTCATTGACGGCAGGGTGCTCGCGGTCGGTGGATTCGATGGCACACAGGCGCTCGCAACCGCTGAACTTTACGATCTAGCGACGGGTACGTGGTCAATGGCAGGCAGCTTGCGACAGGCACGTGACTTCCATACCGCCACACTCCTGGTCAACGGGCGAGTGCTGGTCGCTGGAGGCACCGCTGGCAGCGACTTGTTCGTGAGCGAGGTTTACGACTCCGCGACTGGAAGCTGGTCCCAAGTCGGTAGTCTGGAGCAAATGCGCGAGCAACATACCGCAACCTTGCTGGGGGACGGCAGGGTTCTCGTCGCAGGTGGGATTGGACGGGGGATATTGTCCTACACCGAATTGTTTCATTAGCTTGAAGAGAGCATCGGGTGGCGAGCGCGAGCTTGCTGAACTTCTCTGCATACTCCGGCAGCATCTACTCGCGAAATTCGCCAATGCCCTTGATGAGTTTGCGCATGACTTCCTGCCGATAACGTGGAGCCTGACATCTCATCCAATCTACTGCGGAGGTTCGCATGAAAAGGCGCACGATCCTTGCAGGAGCCACAGCGTTAGCCACCGTGTGGTTTGTCGGCCCGACGCACGCGCAGCCTCGGAAGTCCTTCCGGGTTGGCGTGCTGTTCAACGGGGCGGCCGTCGTTGATGGAAAGCCCAATCCGACACTCGAAGGGCTTCGCCGTGGCATGGCGCAACTGGGGTACGCCGAAGGCGCCGATGTCATGTATGAGGCGCGCTTTGCCGAAGCGGTGCTCGAACGCCTGCCCGAATTTGCGGCAGAACTGGTCGGCAAAGGCGTAGACGTTATCGTCACCTATGGCGGACCTGCCACCAACGCGGCACGAAAGGCGACGACGACGGTTCCGATCGTCGCCTCTATCGTTGCAGATCCGGTGGCCATTGGAGTCGCCGCAACACTGGAAAGGCCTGGCGGCAATATCACCGGGGCGACAAACAATGACCCTGAGCTTGCCTCGCGGCAGTTCGATATCCTCAAGGCGGTCATTCCTGGACTTGAACGCGTGGCCATTCTGAGCGACCCAGACATTCCCGGAGTTGATGCCAATGGCTTGGCACCCATAGAGCGGGCCAACGTTGGCGCCGCGCGTGCGGCTGGTCTGATCCCACAGGTGCTGAAAGTGCGCGGACCAAAGCCCGATTTGGAGGCTGCATTTGATGCCATGAACAGCGATCGCGCCCAGGCGTTGGTCGTGCTCGAAGTCCCCGCGCCACTTGGCGAGCGCAAACGCATTGCGGCATTGGCAACAAAACGTCGGCTGCCGACCATGTTCTGGGGGGGAGCCGAAGACTCGGGCGGGCTGCTCAGTTACGGCACAAGCGTTTCAGCGAACTTTCCGCGCTTGCCGGCCATCATTGATCGGATACTCAAGGGCGCGAAGCCTGCGGACACACCGTTCGAAGTCGTCTCACGCCGGGAACTCGCTATCAACCTCAGAACTGCTCGCGAGCTGGGACTGACGATTCCCCCTGCTTTGCTGAAAAGGGCTGATCGAGTCATCGAGTAAGTGGCCAGTTTGTCGACCGTTTAGACAGTTCGAAAGGGCGGCAATTGAGGCCACAACTAGCCAGCGGACATTCGCCAGCGTAGATCAGAATGACTGGTGTTGTACCCAACACAGTCACTGCGAAATGTTCAAGGTCAGTAGTGAGCCGTGAGGCAGACGCTTGCCGGGCTGTATGAGTACGACCGGGAACGTTGCGAACGGCTGTCCGTTCGCAGTGCGCGAAGCACGACAGAATCCCTTATGCGAACGACATTGGACCGTCGAACTCGTCCACATAGCATAAGTGCGATACGGCATTGCCGCTTGTGTGGTTCCACCGATGCAGCATGAAGGCCGGAGGCTCCATGTAGGACGCGGGTTTTGCATCCGCCTGGAGCCTTAGCGCAATCTGGGTCGTGGTGCTTGGGCACGTCGACACCGGTATCGTACCGAGTCGAGAGTGCATAGCACGGTGAACATGTCCTGCAATGATCCTATCGATATTCCTGTATCTCGACACGAGTTGAGCGAAAGCGTTGACTTCGCGCAATCCGTATCGATCCAGATAGGGAATACCGGTGTCGAATGGCGGGTGATGCATTGCGATGACGATGCGTCTGTCGGCGTTTGCGCCAAGTTCACGACCGAGCCACGCGAGCGTCGGTTGACTTAGCTCTCCGTGATGGAACCCCGGGACAGTGGTATCTACCGCCAGCACCCGAACCGGGCCGACGTCGAAACCATAGTTCAGTTCGCCCGCATCCGGCCACCATGGCTGGCCGCTAAATGCCTCCCGTAGAGATCCGCGGTCGTCATGGTTGCCAGGCATGAGTACATAGGGGTGGATTAGGCCCCCAAGAAGCTCCCTGAGCATGGCATAGGCTTCCGGGGACTCATCGTCTGTCAGGTCGCCCGTGAACAGGACGACGTCAGGCGCTGGCTCCAGGCTGTTGAGCGCTACGACAGCCCTCAAGAACATTGCGTTGGAGTCGACAAGACTCTGGTAAAGCATGCCTTCGGGCCGAACATGCATATCTGAAACCTGTGCGATCGACGTCATGGCTTATCCGATTTCGCAGCGGTGCATAAAGATACCACCCATTCCTTGCCGGGGTCGAAGGCCATGTGCATGCACCAGAGTTGCGCAAGACAGCAGCCAGATCCCGAGGTCACAGATCCAGGATCTTATGGCCGCGGCAATCCGTAGAACCTACCGACTACATCTGCGGGCGCGCCGGAGCGCAATACCTGATCGGCGTATTGTCTGGCTGACCGGACGCGTGCAAATCCATCGACGAAAACCGCAACGAGGTCGGCATCGAAATGCGTGCCACTCCCTTGCTCCAAGATCCCGCATGCCGCCACTTCGGTCATGCCCCGGTGATAGCATCGGTCCTCGGTCATGGCATCGAAGGCATCGGCAATAGCCACCACACGCACAGCCAACGGCAGCTCGCCACCGGCCAGGCCTTGTGGATACCCCATGCCGTCATATCGCTCGTGATGGCAGCGCGCCATCAATGCCGCGAACTGTAGAAGCTCGTCGGTGCTTCCCGCAAGGATGTCCCCGCCGATGCTGGAGTGTCGCTCCATTTCTGTCCGTTCCTGGGGCGTCAGACGGCCGGGCTTCAGGAGGACCGAATCAGCAATCGCCAATTTGCCGACGTCGTGGACCGGCGTGGCAAGACGGATTTTCTCTTGTTCGTGTGGTCCCAATCCTGCCAGTCCGGCCAGGCATTCGGCCACCAGCGCCGTGCGGATGACGTGGGATACGGCGCCGTCGTAGCGCACCGCGCTGGCCGTGGCAAGACTTGCCAACGTGAGTACTGCATTGCTGCTCATATTGCTGCGGGGGCAAAAAAGGATGGCATTTTGCCATTCCCCCGGCATGAGGTCGTAGCGGTCTCGCGAAAGCGGTCGTTTGCCAGGTCGTTCGGGAGTGCGCCGTGAGCTCGGCAAATGCTTAGTCCTACGCGGCGCGAACGTAGAGCCCAAGCGCTGTAAACCTTCTGATGGGTGGCAGCGCTAGTTGCCAACGGAAATGCGACTGCAACGCAAAGTTCACGGCGCTCATCAATATCCGTGATGCTGCTCGCGCGCTGCTTTGAAGATCACACATCTAAGTGCTGCGATGAGCCCATGTGCCCTTCGTGTGAAGTTTTTACGTAGTTGCACTGCAACACGTGATGCTTGCGAGTCTTATATCAGATATTGATATGTTTTAATTCACGTCCGCAGCGGAACAGGCTGCACCAGTTGTGCGCCGCTGCGCAGTGCCGGACCGATGCCCCCGCGTCGCTCCGGTTTTTTTTGGTGCCGATTCAGTGTCTCGCTCGGCCCGCCGGCCCCTGCCCGAAATCAGACAATCGCCTACATCTCCCGTACTGGCCATGAAGCCACCCATGACAGTGAAGACCTTGGCAAGCCATGCCGCTAGTCGGGGCAACGCCGCATACAGAACCTGCGCATCGATCCTATGTAGTGCAGGTCCTCTGGCAGGAGTGCCGGGCGGACGAAGATGACGTACAGGCCCAGACCAAGGTGCCACAGACCGTACGAAACGACGAGCCACTCGTCCAGAGACCCGACGGACAAGCCTTGACATCAATCCACCTTTACCGCCCGCAAACGCAGCGCGTTCGTGATCACGCTCACCGACGAGAGCGCCATCGCTGCCGCGGCGACGACCGGCGAGAGCAGCAGCCCGAAGAATGGGTAGAGCACGCCGGCCGCCAGCGGGATGCCGGCAACGTTGTAGGCAAAGGACAGGAACAGGTTCTGACGGATGTTCCGCATCGTCGCCAGGGAGAGCGTCCTCGCGCGCACGATACCCATCAGATCGCCCTTGAGCAGCGTGATGCCAGCGCTCTCCATCGCGACGTCCGTTCCCGTGCCCATCGCGACGCCCACCGTGGCCTGCGCCAGGGCCGGTGCATCGTTCACACCGTCGCCGGCCATCGCGACGATTCGGCCCTCGGACTGCAAGCGCTTGACGACGGCCGCCTTGTCTTCGGGGAACACCTCCGCCACCACCTCATCGATGCCGAGCTGACGTCCAACGGCCTTCGCCGTGGTCGTGCCGTCACCCGTCAGCATCACCACGCGGACGCCAGCACTCTGCAGGGCCTTCAGCGCCTGGGGCGTCGTCGCCTTGATGGGATCGGCAATGGCCACGAAACCGGCCAATTGTCCGCTCACGCCGACGAAGATGACGGTCGCTGCGCGCTGGCGTTGGGCCTCGGCGGATGCCGCGAGGCTTGAAGTCTCGATGCCCCGCTCCAACAGAAATTTGGCGCTGCCCGAGACAACCTCTAGGCCATCCACCGTGCCGATGACGCCCTTGCCGACGGGCGAATCGAAGTCAGTCACCGGCGATAGAGGAAGTTTGCGTTCCTGGGCGTCCATCACGATGGCCATTGCCAACGGGTGCTCGCTGGCACGCTCGACGCTCGCCAGCTTCTGGAGCACCTCGTCCGCGACGAACCCGCCGGCCGGCTCCACGTGAACCACCTTGGGCCGGCCTTCGGTCAAGGTCCCCGTCTTGTCGACCACCAGCGTGTCGACCTTCTCCATCTTCTCCAGCGCTTCGGCGTCGCGAATGAGAACGCCGTGTTGCGCCCCTTGGCCAACGCCGACCATGATGGACATCGGCGTCGCCAGACCAAGGGCACAGGGGCACGCGATGATGAGAACTGCCACCGCGGTGATGAGCGCGTAGCTGAACGCTGGTGATGGCCCCCAGACCAGCCAGACTGCGAATGTGAGAAGCGCTACTAGGATGACGACTGGCACGAACCAGCCGGCTACCTGGTCGGCCATCCGCTGAATAGGCGCCCGGCTGCGCTGTGCCGCAGCCACCATGTGTACGATTTGCGACAGCAGCGTATCGGCGCCGACCTTTTCTGCACGCATGACGAAGCTGCCGGTCTGGTTCAGCGTGCCGGCCGTCACCTTGGACCCTACCGTCTTGGTGACTGGAATCGGCTCGCCCGTCACCATCGATTCGTCGAGATTGGTCCTGCCCTCCGTCAGTTCGCCGTCGACCGGTACTTTCTCGCCGGGCCGCACGCGCAGCAAGTCTCCGACTTGGATGGCTTCGACCTCGACGATCGCGTCGCTGCCGTCGGCATTGACCTTCGCGGCCGTCTTGGGTGCGAGTCCAAGCAGGGCCTTGATGGCCCCGGAGGTCTTCTCGCGCGCCCTGAGCTCTAGCACCTGCCCCAGAAGTACCAAGACCGTGATGACGGCGGCGGCTTCGAAGTACACCGCAACGGCTCCGTCTTCGCTCCGCAGCGCCGCAGGAAACAGTCTCGGCGCCAGCGTCGCGACGATGCTGTAGAGCCACGCCGCGCCGGTCCCCAGCGCGATGAGGGTGAACATGTTGAGGCTGCGGGTCCTCACGGAGGCGACGGCGCGAGTGAAGAAGGGCCAGCCGGCCCAGAGGACGACCGGTGTTCCGAGCAGCAATTGGACCCAGTTCGACGTTTGCTGCGCAATGAGGTGGTGGATATTGAAAAGGTGCCCGCCCATCTCGAGCGCAAAGACTGGCAGCGTCAGTGCCGTGCCAAGCCAGAATCGGCGCGTCATGTCGCGCAGTTCGGGGCTCTCCCCCGTCTCTGCCGTAGCCAGTACCGGCTCCAGCGCCATGCCGCAGACGGGGCAGTTGCCAGGTCCCATCTGCCGCACCTGCGGATGCATCGGGCACGTGTACTCGACCTGGCTTTGGTCCCCCGCGGGCGCTGGCTTCATCGATGCCGGCGCATGCTCATGGTGCTCGTGATGCCCGTGTTCGTGTCCTGCACCCTGCATCAACGTGCCGTCCGGCATCACATGGCTGCCAAGCGCCGAGCGTTCGGGATGTGCCGTGGAATTATTTGCTGTCGGGTTAGTGCCAGCCACGGAGGTCAGGTGGGCGTGCTCGTGCCCCGCTTGGTCGTGGCGCTCCGAACTCGATGAGGGCATGACGGACTCCTATTCTTGTTCGCAGTTTGGCCTTCCCCAACGCATGGGAAGGTCAAGTGCACTTAATCTTAGCGGGCGCTGATGACAGAGGCGGAAATCCAGACGCCTAGTCCGCCGCCTTGGCTGAGCCGGTCTCGTGGCCATCCCGACGCATCTCAACCCTGCTTGTCTTGCTCGTGGGCCTGCTTGTGACTGTCGTGCCCGCCATGGTGATGACCGAACAGATGCATCAGCGGGCATGCCAGAAGAATGAGGTACGGAATCGCCTGGCCGAAGTGCGTAAGGTGCTCGGTGAGCAGATAGTAGATGCCGACCGCACCCGCCGCGAGCATGAAGATGCCGAGCGGCGAGCGCCAGCGTGATGGAGGGGTAGGGTTCTGGTTCATGGTCTGACCCGGTCTGCAAATCAGTGGCTGTTGACGGAGCTGGCATCCACCCTCGTGTCACTTCGCAGGGGAGGACCGGGTCGTTTCGCGGTCTATCATCATCTGCATCATCATTTCCATCATGTCCATGCGCTTGCTCATGGTTTCTGGGCCCATCCCCATTCCACCACCCGAGCCCATGGTGCCCTTGCCGCCGTGCATCTGGCCCATCAGATGCATGCCCTCTTGCATGGTCTTCATGTGTTCGTTCATCAGGGCTTGGCGCTCCTCCGGCGTCTTGGCAGCCATCATCTTGTCGTGCATCTCCTGCATCGACTTCATCATGGCGTCCATTTGAGCTGCGGACGGGGCACTGGCCGCCTTGGAACTATTCGAAGCTGCCTTTGGGCCAGCCTTCGTCGGTGGCGTCGACGGCGTAGAGGCGGAAGCGTCTGCAGGGTGGTGTGCTGCGTGGTCCTGGTCGGCCGAAGCGGCCGGTGCGGTCTGGGCGAGCGCACTGGTGCTAAGAAGGGCGGCAAGGGTGATTACGGGAAGGGTACGCATGGTCTTTCCGAAGTGAAATGGGTGTTGGACTCGAGCCAGTCAACGCGTCAACTGCAGCAACCGCAGCACCCGCCGCGGCGAGTGGATGGTCCACTTGTCGATGCCGCCTCAGCCGCAACCTGCACGGGGGTGTAGCCCGCTTCGGTGATGACGTTCAGCAGTTCATCGGCCGCAACCCCGTTCGGCTCGATTCTGACAAGGTGTTGTGACAGGTCCACGTCCACCTTCGCCCCGGAGTCGAACGAGTGAACGGCCTTCGTGATTGTGTTGGCGCAGTGGCTGCAGGTCATGTCTTCGACTCGATAGGTGAGCATCGTGAGTTCCTTTCGCTATGGATGGATGCCTCAACTTTGAACCCTCCCCCCGTTGGAAGGTCAACGCTTTTGTAGCGGGCTATTGATGCAAATCAACTGCAGCGCCCGCTTGATGCGAGCTCCCGCTGTACAAGATGAGCATGACTCTGGGAGGCCGCCGAGGGATTGATTCATATCAAGGTGCACACAGGCAAGGCGATTACATTTCTGTCATGGCAGTTGTTGGTTGAAGGAGACTGCGATGAGCATGCTCGGAATCGCCTCTAGAAATCAAAATTCAACACACCCGGCGTTACGCAGGGCATTGCACTCGCGGCCACGGTGGCGTTGTTCTACGCCCTGTGCACTCTCGTCTGGCTCGCCGCACCCGGACCCTTCCTAGGGTTCATGAACAGCCTGTTCCATGGCATGAATTTCTCGTCGCTCCTGCGGCCAGCATCATTCTCCTGGGGCGACTTCATAGAGGCGCTACTGGTTATGTCGGCCTGGACCTTCTTCGCCGGTACCTTCTTTGGGTGGGTGGGCCAACGCCCTGGCGCCTGAGGGAGCCGCTATCAGTGGAAGTGGGCACGATTGAACGCGGTTGGACAGGTACACGGATGGCATCCTGTGGTGCGATCCTAACGCGAGCGATTCCAGATTTAGCTTCGTCGTAGCTTTGATCTGCACCACCGACGTTAAGCCCTGAATTGACGCTGTGATGCGCACGATTCAGCGTTCGGACGTGGCGCAGTAACTGCAGTTAAACTAGCCAATCTCCAGGCACCGGAATTCGCCTAAGGTCGAGCGGAGTGTTGGAGATTTGGGTTTTCCCATATCTAGGAAGAACCGCAGCTTCTCCTTGGACCACCTACGAGAATTGATCCGGTCAGCGCATAGGGATTCTTGCCTACCCTGCCGGCGGCCGATTTGGTCAGACTCGGTGGACGGCCAGACAAAATGGCTTACGTCGATCGGGGAATTAGGTTTCCGGGCGAAAACGCCGGGGCTCTGGGCGTTAGCGAGGGGGATTCTGCCTTGAACGAAGGCGTGACGAGGATGGCGCGATGACAAGCGGTGGGAAATGCGCCAATGGCCGCGACGACGCAGCAGCGCGTCAGAGAGCCAGCTTCAGCGCATGGTCCTAATGGCCTTCCGATGCCGCCTTTCGTGCGTAGAACACCGCGACTTCCTCGATTTCCTGATCGGTCATGGCTCTCGCCATGTTCCGCATCTGCGCCTGGGCGTCATTGGCGCGCGAACCGTTGCGGAATGCCATTAGCTCGGTAGTAAGGTAATCGCGCGGCATGCCTTCGAGCCCAGGTTTAACGCTTACACTGTTTGCGGCCGACCCGTTGCTCGGAACTGTTTCCACAGCCTACGTTGATTGTCGCGATCGCCAGCCACGCGTGCCGCGAGGAAGCCGCGCACGTAGCCAGCACCGGCAGAAGCCTTGCGGTGGTGCTGCTCCAGGTGGGTCAGCAAGTCGTCGGCCACTGCCATGTCGTTGCCCCAGCCGAGATCGTCTTGCAGCTTCGTCAAGACCCGACGATATGGCTTAAGGCTCTTCGCTTCAAACAGCCCGGAGAAGAACTCCGTTGCGTAACGCAGCTTTTTGGCCGCGATCCGTGCGCGGTGGCGATGGTCGACGTCGAGCTTGGCAAGGCCGCGTCCCCGGAGAATGAGCTTCCGATGACGTTTGCGTAGCAAGCGCTTCGCGTGACCTACTGCCGGGGCCTTCAGCAGATTTCTATGCGCTTTGTCGGTGGCATCGCGCCAAGGTGCAGTCGAGAGCCAATGTTCGAGCGCCAACGTCAGGTGCGCATAGCGCTGCGACCTCACGGCGCTGGCGGCGTCCGCCTGGCGCGCCTCTTCGATTGAACTGGCTGCGGTGCGCACTTCCTGGATCGCGTCGCGCTTGTCTTCGCCGACATCGACTTGGTCGAGCGTGGCGTTTGCCAGTACGTGCCAGTCGCGAGCGCGACCGAGTTCATCGGCCATCCATTTCACTTCGTCTTCTAGGTCGGGCGGCAAGGCGGCAATGCCCTCGAATAAGTCCAGTGCGGAGCGAAACCGGCGCAGGCCGACGCGCATCTGGTGAATGCCCTCTGGCGAGTTTCCGGCCGCGACCAATGGCGCGTTGGCGTACACCTGATCCATGCAGTTGCGCATGATCCTGCAGAACGCCTTCTCCACCGTGTCGCGCTTTTTCAGCGTAAGCCGCTTGGCTGTCGTTGCCGACCGTTGTTCATGCATCAGCATGTCGTATCCGCGCTCGCTCTTGCTCTGCAGGCTCAGGCGCAGCGGCATTTTCTCCACGAGCCGCAGCGCGATCTCGCCCAAGCGTTGCGGATCGCCTTGCTTCAACTCAAGTTCCAGCTCCGCGATCGGCTGTTCGTTTTCGGCCGCGCTCACCGTGCCGCGATCCAGTGCCAGTTCGATTTCATCGCCACCGGGCAATTTCAGGGACCACGTCCTGCGCGTCACATTGGTACGGAACATCGGCGCAAGATGGTCAAGACTGTTGTCTTTGAACAGCTTCGATAGTGCCGACGATCTTGGGATAACGCTGCGCAATGCGCCCAGGTCCGGGTGAGGCTGGCTCACCTCAGTTTCGTATTCCTCGCGCTCGAACATCGCGCCGCCTGGATCGCCCCCCGACTTCAGGGTCTGCACGAGCTGGCCACCCGTACGACGAACACGCAGTGCCGCCCCATGATGTCGCAGAAGAAAGTCTGGCGTGTCGAAGTACTCGCTTTCGAGCGCTTGCTCGATGGCAGCGTCGAGATGCAACTCGCTAAGTGCTGTTAGGTCGCATAAGTCAGCGTTAGACCAAGCATCTTGGTCCACTGCGAATTCAAACTTTAGTTCTCTCTCCATATTGGGCTCCCTGGAGGAATAGCTGGCGAATAGCGAACGGACCGGAGCCACTCCATCCTACACGCCGTCGTGCGATTTACATGTTTAGCTCTGCATTTCGGCTACCGAGGCACGCGGAGTCGGCAGAGTGGTACGAATCACGCAAGACCCGTGCCTTGGAACTCCCCGCAAGTTGGACATCAGGCGCCATCGTTGCCGGCAATTTGCAAGGCAGAGGTCCAGAAAAGTAATCAACCCGACTCGGTCGTCACAAAATTGTCATGTATGGCTCCTTCCAATCCATCTCGGTGGCTAGTCTTGATGACCGGCTGGTCGAGGTTCGCGCCGCTAGCCTCAGGCCTTCTAGGCTGATTCCGGACCCTCGGGGTCATTCGGCGATCCGCCATCTACGCCAGTGGTATGCCGCGATGCAGTCGTTCACACGCGATGTCTGCCCCCGATCGCTCCGAATCTCGCAAAGTTACTTGCAAGTAGGAGAGGGAAACGTGTCGGATGTCGGAGGCGACAAAGCCAAGCGTGGCGTGCTGAGCGTGTCGAAGTTCATGGTGACCCATGTCGTCATCATAGGGACCTTGGTACTCGGTGCCATGGCGCTGCAGTTCGTGCACCAGCTCGTCACCTTCTATATCGTCTTCGCATTTCGATACGCGACGTGACAGGCGGGCATGGGCATGACATGGGCTGGATACTTGCATCCTTACCAATACGAGTCATGGACATGAGCCATGTGGTGCTCAGTGTCATCCACACCAAGAGGATTTCCACCATGACACGCCTTCAACTCTCCACGTCCGCTGCCAGCTTGATCGTTTCCGGCCTCGTCGCCAGCTTGGCGGCGGCATTCCCCACCGCCGCGCAGGCGGCAGAAACCCCGCATGCGCTGACGCGCGCCGAAGTCAGGGCAGACCTAGAAACCTGGCAACGTGCCGGGCTGGCCGAATACTTCCGTGGGGATGGTGGGCCGAATTTCACCAGCCCGGAGTTCCAGCGGCGCCTTCAGGCCTACCAGGAGGCACGCGCGCACCTGCAGTAACGGCAGCGCGAGGACGTGGCATAGCACATCTGCCGGCCACCTCCTCGCGGCGGATTGGGCCTTTAGCCGTTCCTGGCAGTGTGCAAGGGCCGGAAACCTGCGCGAAGCTCCACGGAGAAGGCCTTCGGTTATTCCCACGCGGCAAAATGCCCGCCCTTCGGGAGGCGGTTGAAGTGGATGAGTCGGGGATAGGCCCGTTCCGTCCAACTGCGCGGCGCGGCGTAGATCTCATCAGGAAAGACGCTCATCGCCACCGGAATCTTGATGTTCTTGATATCGAAGTACGCCAGCTTGTTCTCCCAATACAGGCGCGCCGATGAGATTGCCGTCCTAGTTAGCCAGTACAGCGTCGCTTCACGCGAAAGGCCCTCGCTCCCGCCGTCGAACACGCGGGCGATCATCGACAGACTTGCGGCATCGTGGTCAAGCATCCAGGCGGCAAGACCGATGGGCGAGTCCTCGATGCCGTAGAGCGTTTGGGGGGCGGTTTGCCATCTCGATCGCATAGCCAAGCCCTGCTCAGCGCAGCAGCGACAAACTGATTACACCTTTGCCGGGGCCATTGAGCCATCGACTGGTGCCGGACCGACACCCGGGCGAACTTGCAGCATGGCGAACACGCCGATCGTCGTCGCTACGGCCGTTGCCACGAACATGGACGAATAGCCATAACGAGCGGACAAGATTCCCGCGAGGGTGGGTGCGAGTACCGAGGCAATGTTGGCCAGGAAGTGCATGATTCCGCTGAAGGTGCCGACTCTCGACGGCGCCGGCGCAGTATCGATGACTACCGCCCAGTACACCGAGTTAGGCAGAGCGTTCAGAGCATTTCCGAGGGTCATCAAGGCAATCACAGCACCTACAGTGTGGACCTGCGATACCAGGATGAAGCAGATCGTGGTCAGCACGAGCGAGCTTGCGGCGAAGTAGCTACGGGCGATCTTGAGGTTGCCCGTGCGCTTGAACAGCCAGTCCGAGATACGGCCACCAAGAAGCACGGTGATGCAGGCGCCGGTCCACGGAATCATGCCGACATACCAAAGCGACGACAGTGTGAAATGGAACTCGTCGCTCAGGTATTTCGGCGTCCACGTCAGAAGCATGAAGTTGACGTAGATGAACGAAAAGTAGCCAATCGAGTTGAAAACCAACGTCCGGCTCTTGAAGAAACTCCACCAGGGATAGGCGCCAGACAGGTCTTCCGTTTTTTGTGCAGGCGGGCGTCCGGCCTGAATCAAGGCCAGCTCAGCGGCGTTGACCTTCGGGTGGTCTTCGGGCTTGTTTGTGTACGCCCACGCGAATAGTGCGATTAGGACGAAGCCCAGCACGCCCAGAATGACATACATGGTGCGCCAGCTATCGGTCAGCATGAGCAGTCCAACAGCAACCGGCGCGGTGAGAAGGGCGCCAAGCGGGGTGCTCAGCAGGCCGATGGACACGGCAAAACCGCGTTCCGACGGGGCAGCCCACGTCGACATGGTCTTGTTGATGATGGAATAGGCAGGACCTTCCGCGAAGCCAAACAGGATACGGATCGTGGCGAAGCCTGCGAGTGCCGAGCCACCCATCACCGCAATGCCCAAATCGCCAGCCCAGATCATTGCAATGGCAAAGACCGACCATGCTACGCCCGCAATGACCCAGACGCGCTTGGCACCCAGCCGGTCCGAGAGCGCGCCGCCGATTAGGGCGCCAAACATATAACCGTAGCCGAAGTACCCGAGCACAGCGCCCCAGCCGGCTTTGTCAAAGCCGTACTCGCCAATGATCTGGGTTGCCGAATAGGCAATGGCGCCGCGATCAATGTAGTTGATGAGGGCAATTAGCACGATGAGGCCGAAGATCGCGAAGCGATATCGAGTGGGCCTACCTGTATCAGTCATAAATGTCTCCTAGGCGGCACATCAAATGTGTGTCGTGAAGCAAGTATATATTATATATAATGTGACGCAACAACATGGAGAACCCTAAATGAACAAGCCGCGTGTCGCCATTGGCTCCCTCGGGGGCACCATCAGCATGACTCCGCCCGACAGAGGGGGTGGGGCGGTACCGACACTTGGGGCAGAACAACTGGCGGCTTCGGTGCCGGGGTTGGCCGAGGTCGCCGAATTGACCGCCGAATCGCTGCTCCAACTGCCCAGCGCATCGCTGACGATGGAGCATCTTGGCCGGTGCCTCGATTGGGCAAACGCGCAAGTGGATGCCGGCGCCGCAGGGGTGGTTTTGACGCAGGGCACCGATACCATTGAGGAAAGCGCGTACTTTTTGGACCTCTACTGGAAACGCGATGAGCCGCTGATTGTCACAGGGGCCATGCGCACCCCTCGCGTTGCGGGCGCCGACGGTCCGGCTAACCTTTTGGCCGCCGTTCGTACGGTGATCGAGCCAAATAGCAGGTCTCGGGGTGTCCTGGTTGTCATGAACGACACCATCCACAGCGCCCGCTGGGTGCGCAAGTCTGATGCACTCTCAGTGGAGACCTTTGCGTCCGGTGACATCGGGGTGCAAGGCCGGGTCGTCGAAGGCGTGCCAAACTACTTTCAGAGGCCACCAAACCGACTGCTTGCCCCAGCAGCGAAGCGACCTTTCCCGAAAATCGCGCTGCTAGCCGCGGCGATGGGTGACGATGGGGACTTAGCGGATGCCGCGGTAGCGGCTGGCTACGAAGGCATCGTAGTGTCCGCATTTGGGGCTGGCCACGTATCGGCCGCATTTGCTGACCGGATCGAGCGGCTGTCCAAACAGGTTCCCGTATTGATCGCCACCCGCACCGGCGGCGGACGCACCGCAACTCACACCTACGGTTTCGCCGGTTCTGAGATTGACCTGGTGCGTCGTGGCGCGTTGCTATGCGAGTGGCTGTCGCCGGTTAAGGCGCGGCTCGTCCTCGGTTCCCTGTTGGCATCCGGTTGTGCACGGGAGGATTTTGCGGAGTGGGTCAGTAGGTGGGGTAAAGTTTGCGTCTGAACCCATTTCATAGACCAACGTGACAACAACGGAAACCACTGAGCCTAAAAGTGGAGTCGCGCAAGCCCGCAAACGGCAGCGCCCGCTCACAGCCTACCAGTTCGCCGTGCAAACGCTCCGCGAGGAGATCCTTCAGGGGCGTCTAAAGGCTGGTGAGCGGTTGCGCCAGGATGAACTGGCGGAGCGAATTGGCGTCAGTACAACGCCTATCCGGGAAGCCCTGCGGACGCTCGTGTCAGAAGGGCTTGCTTCTTTTGATACCCACCGAGGCGCCGTGGTGCGCGGGCTGACGCTCGAAGATGTACGCGAGATATACAAGCTGCGCATGGTCCTTGAGCCGATGCTCGTCGAAAGCGCCATTCTCCAAACGCCGCCTGAGATGCTTCGGCGCGCGGAGGAGTTGCACGCCATGATGTTAGAGACGGTTGACGTTGCAGCGTGGACGGAATTTAACCGGCAGTTCCACGCTGTACTATTTGCATCGCAAGAAGATACGCGGCTCGCCAACTTCGTGAAGACTTTGCGGGACGCTGCGACTCCCTACATTGCGCTTTCGCTTTTCATGCGCCCTGAACACATTGCCGCAAGTAATCTCGACCACGCGGAGATCCTTAATCACTATCGGCAAAAAGACGTCGAGCGGGCGAAGCAACACGAAGTTGAGCATCTGGGCGCTACGCTCAAGATTATCGTTGAGGCGATTGAGACGGCAGACAACGGACGCACCCCGTCCGCGGAATGAACCGGATCGCTCGGGTTCCGCTCCGAAGACGGGCGCGTGCCTCGACACCTGTGCCGCAGACGGTCGCTGACCGACCGACCCATTGCAGCCGCTTGAACCTCGGCGGTCTCTGTCATCTTGGAAAAGCTGGGCGATTCAGTAGGCGTGTATGGTGTCGCGCCACCGACGGCGCGACTAGGATGGCTGGTCGCGATGGGCGGGTGGGCGTCACGCCGCGGTGAGCCGCTCCTTGGCCAGCCTCGTGCCTTCTGCCAGCGCTTCCAGCTTGCGCCACGCCACGTCCCGCGCCATCGGCGCCAGGCCGCAGTTCGTGCACGGGAACAGCCGCTCCTTGGGCACGAACTCCAGCGCCCGGCCGATGGTGTCAGCCACTTCCTCGGGGGTCTCTACCACGTCGCTGGCCACATCGATTACGCCGACCAGTACGTCCTTGCCCGCCAGCAACTTCATCAGGTCGGGTGGCACATGGGAGTGGATGCATTCCAGACTCACCTGGTCGATGCAGCTGCGGGCAAGCGCGGGGAATACCGCCTCGTACTGGCGCCATTCGTCCCCCAGGGTGCTCTTCCAGTCGGTATTGGCCTTGATACCGTAGCCGTAGCAGATGTGCACCGCCGTCGTACAGGTCAAGCCCTGCGCCGCGCGCTCGAGCGCCTGCACGCCCCAGTCAGCGGCGTCCTTCATGTAGACATTGAACGCGGGTTCGTCAAACTGGATAATGTCCACGCCATCGGCCTGCAGCGCGAGCGCTTCCTGGTTGAGCAATTCCGCAAACGCGAAGGCCATCTTGACCTTGTCGCCGTAGAAGCGGTCTGCCACGGTGTCGACAATGGTCATGGGGCCGGGCAGAGTGAACTTCAGCTTCTTCTTCGTGTGCGCGCGCGCCAGCTGCGCTTCGAAAGCATGCACGCGGCCCTTCAAGCGCAGGGCCGAAACCACCTGCGGCACCATCGCGTCGTAGCGGTTGTCGCGGATGCCCATCTTCACCTTGTGCTCGAAGTCGATGCCTTCGACCTGCTCAAGGAAGCCGTGCACGAAGTGCTGGCGCGATTGCTCGCCGTCGCACACGATGTCCAGGCCTGCGTCTTCCTGGGCCTTGATCCACAGCAGGGTCGCGTCGGCCTTGGCCTGGAGCAGCGCATCGCCTTCAGCCCTCCACTGAGGCCAGAGTTTATTGGTTTCAGCCAGCCAGGCTGGCTTCGGCAGGCTGCCGGCGATGGAGGTTTCAAACATCTGAGGATTCCTTTCAAGAAAGATGGGTGTGGCAAACGTACTTCGGGACCGTTTTGCCAGAGCAGCCACGGGATGCGGTGTTTTGTGGGACAGGACTGCAGGCAGCGCCGATGCGAGTGACGCTAGACAGCGATACGCGCTCCGGCGAGCTTGGTCAACGAGATGCCGGAAGAATGGCCTATGTATCTTGGCCAGTTAGAGCGCGAAATCGGCAGCCCATTGTTCAAGGACGCTCTTGTATGGCTTGATGAAGTGCTCCTCCGCAAATTTCCCCTGCTTGACAGCCAGCTGACTGCGTTCTTCCCTGTCATAGACGATCTGCGTCAACGAGTAATCCTGGTTCTTCAGGCTCGGTTGATAGAGTTTCCCTGCTGCAGAATTAGCGTTGTAAATTTCGGGACGATAAATCTTCTGAAAGGTTTCCATGGTGCTGATGGTGCCGATCAACTCGAGATTCGTGTAGTCGCCCAGCAGGTCGCCGTGAAAGTAGAAAGCCAAGGGTGCAACGCCATTCGGAGGCATGAAAAATCGAACCTGCATCCCCATTTTTGCGAAATACTGGTCGGTTGAGGACAGTTCATTCTGTTGGTACTCGGCACCCAGTACGGGGTGCTGGTTCCCGGTCCGCCGATAGGTCTTGCTGGTCGAGGCGCTTATGCAGATGACAGGCGGCTTGCTGAAGCGCTCCTTGTAAGTAATCGAGTTGGCAAATTGCTGGAACAGCTTTCCATGCAAGTCGCCAAAATTGTCTGGGGTGCTGAATTCCGCGCGATGGACGTTGTACTCCGGAAGCAAGACGCTGAAGTCGTAATCGCGCACGTAGGAGGAAAAATTGTTCCCCGCGATGCCGTCGATGCGTTTGTTCGCTGTCTTGTCGAGAATGCTGGTTTTCAGTATCTCGATCAACGGAAATACATCATTGCGGCTCTTGGTATCAATATTCATCTCGACAGAGATGATCTCGAGTTCAACGGAGTAGCGATCTCCCGTCGGGTTGTCCCAATGCGCCAAGTCATTGAAGCGATTGTCAATCATCCTCAGCGTGTTGCGCAGGTTCTGTTGCCGACTCCTTCCCCGAGCCAAGTTGGCAAAGTTGGTGGTTATGCGGGTGCTGTCCGATGGGTGATAGTTTTCATCGAAACAAATGCTCTTGAGGTTAAAGCTAAGTTCTTGGTTCATTGTGATCTAGTGACCTAATTTCTGAGAGAAAAGCCGATTCCTGTTTCAGGCCACAACCACTTCATCGACCAGAGAGGGCCTGGCGCGGTGCGTCAATTCGACCAGCGGCAATGCCCGTTGAACCGCCAGTCTTGCCCGCTCAATCAGGGCCTCGTCCCGCAGGCGGTAATCCACGAAATCCTCGTCGGTCGCGTAGACGCCCAGCGGCAATGTGCGTGCTTGGAAAAAGCTGAACAGCGGCCGCAACTGGTGGTCGATCACCAGGGCGTGGCGCTCGCTGCCGCCGGTGGCTGCCAACAAGACGGGTTTGTCGATCAAGGCGTCCTGGTCAATGAAGTCGAAGAAGTGCTTGAACAGCCCTGCGTAGGAGCCGCGGTAGACCGGTGTTGCCACCACCACGACGTCCGCTTGCTCGACCGCTGCAAGTTCCCGCTCCACCGTATTGGGTAGTTGGGATCGCCAGACTGCGCCGGCAAGCTGCGGTGCGAGCTTGCCCAGTTCGACCAGGCGTTGTTGGCACGGGACTTCGTCGGCGATCAGATCCAGCAGGTGCTCTGCCAGGGCTGCGGCCTTGGAGGGGCGTTGCAGCCCGCCGGAAACCGCTACTACTCGAAGTGAACGTGTCATGTTTGCTTTCATATGGCTGCATCTAACAATGGGAATGCATGGTATTGATGTGTATCAATGAAGTAAAATGGTCTTATTTCACAAATCCATGAATGGGAATCATGTGAATGCTTGAGCGCATCCATCTCAGCATCGTTCAGCAGGTCGAGAAGCAAGGGTCGTTGACGGCCGCCGCAGGCGTACTGAACCTGACCCAGTCGGCCCTGAGCCACAGCATGAAGAAACTAGAACAGCAGCTGGGCACCGACATCTGGCTGCGCGAAGGCCGAAGCCTGCGCCTGACGCAGGCGGGCCAATACCTGCTGGCGGTGGCGAACCGGGTGCTGCCGCAACTGGACCTGGCCGAAGAGCGCCTGGGCCAATTCGCGCAGGGCGAGCGCGGCGCGCTGCGCATCGGCATGGAATGCCATCCTTGCTACCAATGGCTGCTCAAAGTGGTTTCGCCCTATCTGGCCGCATGGCCCGACGTGGATGTGGACGTCAAGCAGAAGTTTCAGTTCGGGGGGATCGGTGCGCTGTTCGGCTACGAGATCGACCTGCTGGTCACGCCCGACCCGCTGTTCAAGCCGGGGCTGAAGTTCGAACCCGTATTCGACTACGAGCAGGTGCTTGTCGTGGCCAAGGGCCATGCCCTGGCTTCGGCGGCCTATGTGAAACCCCAGCAGATGACCCGGGAAGTGCTCATCAGCTACCCGGTGGACATCGAGCGTCTGGACATATACAGCCAGTTTCTGTTGCCGGCCGGTGTGACGCCCAGGCGCCACAAAGCCATCGAAACCACCGACATCATGCTGCAGATGGTGGCCAGCGGCCGCGGCGTGGCCGCCCTGCCGCGCTGGCTGGTCGAGGAATACGCGGCCAAGATGGACGTGGTGCCCGTGCGGCTGGGCGCGCGCGGCATCGCCAAGCAAATCTTTCTGGGCGCACGCGAAGCGGACACCGCCATTGACTACGTGCGAGCCTTCATTGAACTGGCCCGCCAGCCTGCACTCGCCACCAACACTGACATTGCCCAAGGAGCCAAGGGATGAAGCTCGCCGTCGAACGCAAACCGCTTCCGCTGCCCGGCGGCCACGACAAGGTGCTGCTGCATTCGTGCTGCGCGTCCTGCTCAGGCGAGGTCATGGAGGCCATGCTGGCCTCTGGCATCGACTAGACCATCTTTTTCTACAGCTCCAACATCCCTCCACTCAAGGAATACGAACTGCGCAAGAACGAGAATATCCGCTTCGCCGAGCAGTTCGGCATTCCGTTCATCGACGCAGACTACGACCGGGACAACTGGTTCGAGCGCGCCAAGGGCATGGAGCACGAGCCCGAGCGCGGCATCCGCTGCACCATGTGCTTTGACATGCATTTCGAGCGCACGGCGCTGTATGCGCATGAGCACGGCTTGGGCATCTCGCGCTGGAAGAACAGGCAGCAGATCAACGACTGCGGCGTGCGTGCAGCGGCCAATTACCCCGGCCTGATGTACTGGGAATACAACTGGCGCAAGGGTGGCGGCTCCGCGCGGATGATCGAGAGCAGCAAGCGCGAGAACTTCTACCAGCAGGAATACTGCGGCTGCATCTACTCGCTGCGCGACACGAACCAGCACCGGGTGGAGAGCGGCCGTGAACGCATCCATCTGGGCGTGACGGTCTACGGCGACGAACAGCCGTCAAAAGACTGATATGCCTTGCCGGGTGATCGACGCCGCCCCTGGGCTTCCAGAACGTGTTCCATGGCTTCCAGCCGAGGTGTTCGTTGGGGACGCCGCAGCAGCGGACGGCGTCGCTTCCGTACAGTCCGCTCGAGCCGGGAGATCCGGAGGCCATCTATGTGTCCCCTACGATCCGGCTCTTGTCGATGCTGACTGAGAGAAATCCAGCCCCCCTTAATCTACAGTCCGCCATATTCGGTGTATTAGCCAGGGTACACGGCGGCACGGAGCCCCACTGAGATGCACCACCTCAATCGCATTCGAGCGCAGGGCGACCGCTGGCAGCACAATGTTGAGCGGCACCAGCCGTAGCTCTCGCGTCCGTGCAAGCGGACTTGGGCGGGGCGTCGGTGGCTCGCCTGGCGATGGGCGGGTGGGCGACGTCGCGGTGGGCGCCGCCAAGTGGCCGCACACATGACTTCAATCAGGCGAACCGGAGAGCGAAAATGCGCCTTTTTGTAAAAAGGTGGATGGGGGCGGGGGCGATCCTGCTGCTCGTGGCCTGTACCATCCTGCAACCGGTACAGACGGCTCACACAATGATCGGTCTGCCGCAGAGCGCGGTACGCGATGCGTTTGGCGTTCCAATGGAGACGTATCAGCTCGCCAATGGGGATAGCCGCTGGATCTACTCCAAACAGCCGTTCGGCTATTTCGTATATGCCGCGGATTTCGATGGGGCCAGCAATTTGAAGAGCTTTCGCCAAATGCTGACGGAGAAGGAGATCGGCGAGGCTCGCCCGGGCGTTTGGACCAAGAGGGACGTCGCAGAACGATTCGGCATGCCGCGCGAGCCTGTTCAGTACTATTCACGAATGAAGCGCGAGGCGTGGTCATACAGGATGTACGCTGACGGACATCTGCCGGCTCACTTCAGTACCTATTTTGATGACCAGGGTATTCTGGAGCGAACAATGATCATTGTTGATCTGCTTGGTGGCGATAACGACCGCAGTAAATGAGAGGCCTCCCGAATCCGCGAGGTTCTGCGCCATTTTTCTTGACCCGTGCGCGGCAAGCCTCGGCCTTTCAGGAAGGATAGCGGGGACGCCGTAGGCGTACTTTGGGTGGTCAGTGTGGCGTTTTCTGCTGTTCAATGTATTGGCCGATGACTTCGATGGGCGCACCACCGCAGCTACCGGCAAAGTAGGACGGCGTGACCCTCGATGGTCAGCCGCCAGCGCCGACGCCGAGCATTCGGCTGATTGGGCTATGTTTTACCAGATGATGATGGCACAGGCAGTGCCCCCTCGATGATCTTCAAGGCGTGCTCAAGCGCTTTGCGCGGCGGGCATTTTGGGCACTCATCCAAGGTCGTCGCCATGCTCTGCAATGCGATCTCGCGACACTGTGCTTGCATTTGAACGACGTCAACATTGTGGCAATGACTGAGAGAGGCGAGGCGCTCCAGCTCAAGCTGATCCAGCCATTTTTCCGTACCCCGCGGGTCGGTCTTTTGCATCGCCAGCGCGGGCATCTCTTGCGGAAACCATACCTGGGTGGTGAGTACGTCGTACACGGGGGAGAGCCGCGGGCGCATGACATCGTCATAGACCAAACCAAAGTTTTTTAGATGTGCATCGCCGTTGCGTAGTGCGTCGTTCATCATGACCAGTTTCAGCATGGCCACGAGATCTGTCGCCTGGTCGTCTGGATGTACGAAGAAGCGGATCATCTCAAACAGGTGTTCAATCGATCCGTTATATTTCCCACTACGAAACAAGCCCGACAGCGCACATGCATCTTCGAATCCGCGACGTGATCCGTCAGGGGCGATATCAAATCGGCTCATCGTCAGTGACGTGCGATCCGGGCTTAATTCAATCGCAGGAACGTCTAGTCCCGCTGCCGAGCATGCTTTCAAGCATGCATACTCAACCAAACTCGCGCCAACATAATGGGGCGAGTCGAATTTAACGATGGAGCCGTGCGCGGCGACAGTCCCGGGGCGAGTCTTTTCCGTCTGAAATGTCGACATCTTGGGCATGACGCCAGACACGCCGAACATCTCCGGAGATGACTTCAGAATTTCGATGAGCCGCTGTGCCGCACCCTCAGTTCTGGCGGCATCCAAAATGTTTTGTTGAAGTGTGGCGTCTAGGTCCAGCGGGCCGCCGAAGGTAGTGCGGCCGATAGTGTGACGACCGACAAGACGGAGCAGCGACATATCGTTATCAACGTCGATATGCTTGGCGAAGCGGGTTCTAATGGCTTCCAGCACGATGCCTTCGGGCAGGGATATCTGAAAGGGTGGGGGCACCCCGTTGAAACCAAGATACTCTTCTGCTGGCGCGCTCGGCGGCATCAGTAACGAGACTGTCATTTGATCCGGGACATCCGGAAGGTAACGGAAATCAATCAGGCCTGTCTCGATGTCTTCACTGAGCAAGCCGACGGGATAGTCCGAAACGAAAACCTCGAGTTCGCTACTCATTGAGATACTTTGTGCAAGAGATTCGTCTGGAGCATTGCCTGGCGCTCCCGCTCCGCTCGCATCATTTCCCTGAGCGTGGGGCGACGCCTTACGTTGCTTTCCGGGTAGGAAACTGGGGCGGTAAAGGACGCCGATCCCACGCGCTGCCGGCTGGGTAATTTCGCCTGGAGCATTGCCTGGCGCTCCCGCTCCGCTCGCATCATTTCTCTGAGCATGGGGCGGCGTGGTGGCGTGATGATCGCCGGGTCTGGTTGAGGGTTAAGGTTCACGCCGACCGCAGCCGCCATCAGGAGCAGATTTAACGTCGAGACGCTTTGGCCGCTCTCGATTGCAATGACGGTTGCCCGAGACACGCCCACTTTCTGGGCGATGTCGGATTGCTTGCTACCTTGTCGCTCGCGCGCGGAGCGCAAGGCTTCCCCGATTTTGCGGCGCATTGCGTCCGCTTTATCCTGTAGCTCTCGTCGATGGTCCATTTGCCCCCTTAACCGGGTTGGATTCAGCAAATCTGATGTCAACAATAATTGACAATTATAGTCCATGTCGATTTTTTTTGACTTCCGAAGCTGAGTTCGCAATTCGAGGCAGGGGGCGGCCCTAGAAACTAGTGTGCTCATCCCGCATGCAAAAAAGATACTAAAGTAGTATTTTGAGTGAAAAAAAGATATGTTAGTAGTATCTATTGTTGATCTGACCCAAGAATGATACTAAGGTAGTATCAAACTCATCAGTGATACTTTAGTAGCCTATGAAGTCGCTCCAAGAGATCTCCAATTTGCTTCACGAGCGGGAGGCCCAGCGAGAGTATGGGAAACTCAAGCTGGCAAGTGATTCAGGAATCACGTATCGAACCCTGAATCACGTGTTGACTGGGGCGCAAGACTATAAGGTCTCCACCCTGCTGGCCGTCGCCGACCGCCTCGGGCTCGAGCTAAAGCTCGTCCCGAAAGAAGCATCATCACTTTTTGCTGACTCCCTATCGGAGCCCGCCCGTGCTCCAACACGCGTGAGCGGAGCGTTGCGCCGCCTGCGTGAAGCCCAAGAGCGTGAACGCAGTACTGCCAACGTCGCCACGGCACAAAAGAAGACGAAGACCAAGCGATGAAACTTAGAACTCTCGGCATCTTCTTGGGCGCGCGGCGTGTCGGGTTGCTTTTCAAGTTTGGGGACACCCAACCGATCATTCGCTTTGTCGCCGATGACGCGTTTGCCAATCTAGGGCCTTTCGCCCCGACGCTCTCCCTGTCGATGGAGGCCGAGACGCCAGAAGAGCAAAAAGCAGTCTGGGCCACTGTCACGGACGAAGTCTTCAACGGCGCCTATTCCGTCAAGTCGCAAAGCTGGTTGCTGCCCGCCTTTTTCCAAGGATTGCTGCCGGAAGGTGTCTTCAGGGATCGAATCGCCGAGATCCGAGGGTGTGAACCGACCGACCATTTCGAAATGCTCGCGGCCACGGGACGCGATTTGCCTGGCAACGTCTACGCGACACCTGTCGAACTGTCGAAGGACGAGGTCACTCACTTAGTTACGCAAGACAACGACAGTTTGGAAATGTCCGTCATCGAGGAACCGATGGTTGAAGGTGTCTCGGTCAGTGGCGTGCAGCCCAAACTCGGTGTCCTGGAACAGAACGGTCGATACGTTGGCCGAACAAAGAATCAGGATACCCACATCATTGCAAAGCTTCCTGTCGTGGGCAATCCTCAACTTCCGGAGCTGGAGGATGTGTCGCTGCGTCTCGCTCAGGCGGCGGGGGTAAGGGTTTGTGAGGCAAAACTGGCGCCTCTTGAGCTGCTAGCGGTGGAGCATGGCTATGACCTCGGGGATGAGGCGACGAAAAAGACAAATTTTCTGGTCGTTACCCGCTTTGATCGCTCACCAACTGGTCGTTTCCATGTTGAGGATTTCGGCCAGATTCTCGGTGTGCAACCAGAACGAAAGTACGAAGGGAGCTATCTCGAGATCGCCGCCGTGATGATGGGCGAGCCCTCCCTGGGGGAGTCGGCGATTCATGAACTCCTGCGGCGCATCACCGTGAACGAGCTCCTGGGGAACCCCGATATGCACCTAAAGAACATTGGGGTGATCTATCGGGACGGAAAGACTCCCGAGCTTTCGCCGGCCTACGACATTGTCGGGTACAGCGCCTACTCAAAGCGAAGCGGTCACGCGCTCTACATTGTTCCGCCAGATATGCTCGAAGTGTCGGGCCATGATGCCGACCGGCGACAGACCAAGCAACGCCTCGGCCCGAACATTGTGCGCAGCTTCTGCCGGATCCTAGATATTGTCGAAAAGCCCGCCGCGGCAGCGATCCAGGAGACCATCAACGCGGCGCTCAAGGCGTGGCCAGCGATGATCGAAGCGTCGTTGCTGACAGAAAGGTCCAAGGCGAACCTGCTGGCCAATTTTGAGGCGCATCCAATGGTGGTGTCCGCCCGAAAGCGGCATCATGCGCGAAATAAGCTTGGCACTTCTACGCGCCTCCCGCCACACGTCCTCCCAGGAAGATGAATGAACTCTCCCGCCGCTAAGCGGCTTGCGACGCTGTAGCGGGGGTTTCGTAGGAGAGCGCCTGAGGCCGGCGCTTGGTCAGATCGAACTAGGAAAAGCAAAAAGGCCCGACAAAAATTTGTCGGGCCTTCTCGTTTGGCGCTACTGAAAATTACAGCGCGGCGTCCTTCAGCTTCTTCAGCGGGCGAACCTTTACCTTCACCGATGCCGGCTTGGCTGCGAACCACTGGTCCACGCCAGTGAAGGGGTTCTTACCAAAGCGCTTCTTGGTCGCCGGCACCTGGATGGCCGAAACCTTGAACAGGCCAGGCAGCGTGAATTCGCCGGCGCCCTTCTTGTGGATGGCGCTGACGATCGTGGTCTCAAGATGTGACAGCACGGTCTGCACCGTTTTCTTGTCGAGTTCAGTCTGAGCGATCAGGTGGGCCAACAGGCTCGACTTGTTGAACGTGTCCTTTAGCGGCTTGGCCACCGGGGTCGCCGCCGCCTTCTTGGCGGCTGGCGCAGCCTTCTTCGCCGGTGCCGCTGCCTTCTTTGCCGTAGTCTTCGTCGCGGCCGTCTTCTTCGTTGCCATGTGGCTCCTGTTACCGAGGTTGCCGGCACCATCGCCGGATCCGGCGGAGGATGCCAAATTGTCACCCGCCATGCAATAGGTGGCTGCGAGAAGTGTCAGACGACCTCGATGGTGGCCAGCATTCGGTGGACGGTTGGGTTGCTCGACTGCCCTCGCCGTAGCGATACCGCCGCCGGCGAGATGCCCTGCAGGAGCGTGCGGCGAGAGTATGTGCTCGCAGATTTTGCGGGCTCGTGTCGTCGGCCTCGTAGCCAATGGTGTCGAACGCTTACTGGACGATTTTGTCCAGGCTCATGTCGATGATCGAGGGGCGTGATACCAATGCAGAGCTGGATACTCTCCGATGCGGACGTGCATCGCCAGGTGTGGGAATCCTCTGCCTTTAGGCTGCTTTAGGCATGGGGGACGTCAAGGCTTTAGTGTGATACGCGTGTCATTCATCTTGTTGGACCACCGCTTACCCTGGCTGCGCTGATCGACATACTGTTGAAGGTCTTTGCCCCAGTCAAATCCGCTATCCTCACCAAGCGTTCTCGCCAGCTTGAGCACTTTGATTCGTGTGCAGTGCTGCATGAACATGTGGAGGACGGGCGCACGGAGGCTGCGCATGGTTACGAGGATGTTCTGGACCTCTTCGAGCGTTTGGCCCTTGCCCACGTCGCTCACGAGCTCGAGGAATGCCCGTTCTGGAACCGATACAAGTACGGATGGATTCCCGTTCGGGATGGGTTTGAGGCCTTCACCATATTGGAACGATTCGTCGAAAAAATTGGTCGTCTGGTAGGAGTACAGGAGATCAGGAGATGCTGGCCGACCCAATCAGGAAACCTGTAGGGGGCCTCTCCCCACAGGACGACCTTCTGGCGAAGGGCGATGTTTTGGCGAACCCCTTGCCAGTCAAGCGCAGTCTTCCCGCCAACATGCAGGCCCGTTATCCGCCGGCTCAAGAACGCCAGGATCCCGTCCCGGGTTGGCCGGTCGCCCCGTAGCAGATAGGCACCTTTCCCCAGCCGTTCGAGCCAGGCTGCGCTGACGAGATGACTGAGGGAACGTTCAGACACCCCCATCTCGCGGAGCATCTCTGTGTCCATCGGTTGGCCGCGTGGCGCTTGGGCCATCAGATTGTGAAGTGGCTGATTACGCATTTGAACTGTTCGCGTTATTTTCTTGTGGAAACCCTCTGCAAAAAGAATGTTACTGTAAAAAATAACGCAAGGTGGAGCTTTGCCCAACTCCTGGCCTGGTGGGTCCTTTTACGCGTCGCCGCCACGAGCTTTCAAAGGGCCACGATTCCGCTGCGCGCACTGGCCCGGTGGATCGAGCGGGTTCGCGTCTTCGGTCGCCCGATGCCGGCCTGCACAATGCCACGGTCAGCCTGAGCGCGGGCAAATGGTCCGTCTCGATTCAGACCGAGTGCGAGTCGGGCGGAGATGTATGAACAGCTCGGTGAGGGGCGCAACTACGGTCGCATTGAATTTGCGTACTCTCTTATGGCCAAGGCGGCGGGCATCACGATGTCGGAATGCCACCTCCTAGAAGAAGACCGCGCACACTTTATGACTAGGCGATTCGACCGCGCTGGCAATGAGCGCCATCACATGCAAACCCTCCGCGCGATGGCGCATCTCGACTTCAACCAATTCGCGTACATCACTGGGGCTGGGTGGCGTCGAACTGGAGGAAACGCTTCGGCGGATGAACAAATTGTGCGGCAATACTAGATCAAAAAATGCGATTAACCGCCAGGCGATCTCATCATCAGAACTGGCGTCGCCGCGCGACGCGTTGCCCTCGTAAATGCGATAGCAGCACATTGCGCTGGCAGCTCAGCTTTGTATATTGGCTTCGAGCATGGCTGTTACGCCTGATTACGGCTGCAGAGATAGACACGCCTATCCCGGCTGGCGAGGGGCAGCGCCGGCAAATGAGATAGCAGTCTCTTCTCGGCCCATTAGACGTCGCTCGTCAGCACCTTCGCAAGGACATTCAGACGTAGCCCCGCAAGCGGCGCCCTGGAGGACGGAAGCTGCTTCCTGGCCGTAATCTTCGTTCAGGGCCGCTACACGCGACGCGGCAGACGCACCGCAAACGCCGTCTCCACCTGGTCTGACCGAGCGTCGATGGCCCCGCGATGTGCCCTAGCAATTTCGCTCGCGATATACAGGCCGAGCCCGAGGCCGTCCGCGTTCTTGTCTTCCTGATCAGGGCCTCTGCTCAGGGGCTCAAACATCCGCTCCAGCGTCAGTTGGTCAATGGCGGGGCCGCTAATTTGAGTCCTCAGCAAGATTAGGGCCCGCTACCTCCCAAGGGGCTTTTTTGGGTGGCCTTGCGGACTGGCAGGCTGTCGCTTTTCCTTATGACGACGGCATATAACAGGGAAGCGTTGACCGGCGCCGCTCGCGCACTTCTGCACCTAGTGCTTGGTGTTCCGAGCGGCGCGTTCGGCTGTCGCATTGGATCGTGCGGCTGAACCCCCTTCCGCAACTTCCGTTGCGCGTCTGGCCGATTGCTGCATGGTTTCGAAAAAATTAGCACCCGCGCTTAGGGCAGATTGCCACGGCGACAACGCAGCCTCTGAGTCCATCGGCACGCCTGTCGCATTGTCGGTGGCTTCTTCCATCTTGCGCTTGCTCTCCTCGATCTGTGCATCGGCGGCTTCGGCGAAATCGCCCTGGGCGGCCGCGGCAAGTTCAAATAGCTCGCGTTGATATGCTTGCGCCTTGTCGACGGCTAATCGGGACAAGCTGGCATGGAGGGAGAGCAACTCGCCCGAATCTTTGGCCGCCGCCGCCTTGCGCGTGGCTTCCTGAATGTTCTCCCAGTTCGATTTCATGGTCCGCAGATTCAGCTCGATCAACCTCTGCAGACCCCTAGTGGCCAGAACGCAAAAGATATTCTGTGCTGCCCGCATCTGCTCGGTGGGTGAGGAAGGCATGTGAAGCTCCTGAACTGAGTCCGGTGCAAAGCGCGGGACGGGTTGGGAATCGTCAATGTGGCTTTGCTAGCGGAAGACACGCAGCCGATGTGAGGTAGCCTCGGGAGTGGCAGCCCCCTTTGAAACGGCCCATTTTGAGTCAGGCGTGAGCTCGTATCCGGGAGCCATGCTGCTCGAGTTGCAACTACGTTGGGAAGCATGCATCAAATTCGATGACAGAAATATTATCAAGACGCGCGCAGGCGTCGGCGGGGAGGGCAACGCTGAATTCTTTGCGCTACAGCACCATGCCGACGAAGCGAAATACGAGGGTGCGCACCTCTCTCGGAACGGGATACTCAGAAACATGCGAGGGGAGTGCTTCCATATAAACTTTCCGCCGCACCTCGCAACTGAGCACGCCGCTTTTCTCTCGCCGAATCAGCGTCTCTCACTGAATCAGCCTGGTGCGTGCCACGTGAACGTGCAGAAAAATAGCTCGGACGACTAGCGCGAAAACAAGGACTGCTTCTATCAGCATCTTGATTTCCTCCGGCAAGATCCAACGTTTTCTGTAGTCTATGCGCAATTAGGCATTGCCCATCAAAAAGGTAATTTGTCTTGCGATCAGCTCTAGCCCTCCCGTTGTGATCGCTGCGTTTTTTCGACGGCAATGGGGATTGCCAGGTTCATTACCCTTCATCGAAATGGCCTGCGGGCGCTCTTCGTCCACGCGGGAACACCGTGGGAACAGATCCCGCTATTCGTCCTTCAATGGAAGGCCACGAGACCAATCCGCAGATGTAAAAATGATCGATAATATGCACCTCGTGGGTCTCCGTGCACCGGCGATCTTGTCCGACATCCTGGTCCACGGTATTGCATGTTGGACGCGCCAAAACCCGAGGCAATCTAGCGATTCGGGCAAGCTCACGAAAAGGTTGAGTTGCTGATTCACGATCGCGAGGCCAGATTCAAGAGCGTAATTCCTTTGGTCATCACCCCCAGCCAGCCAGACAGCGTGCGACCGGCATGGGCGGGGCGTCCGGTGTCGGCTGAAGCGGTGCCATCCTCGCGCCCCATGTCATCGGTCTACTGGTAAGCATGTCCCCGCGCAATGTCAGGGCCTCCTATGATCGCCGTGCTGGCAATACTCCTGGTAGACCATAAGTCGGCATCGGTCATCGACAGTAGGTCGGCGCAGGCCCGCAGTAGGCCGAACAGGCGGTTATGCTGCGTACCCAGCACCGCAGATCCTGACGGACCCGCCGGCGAGTGACCTCGCCGAATGCGATCAGGGGGCGCCGGGGAGCCACAGGTCAATCGAATCGATCTTTCGTCGATCAACTCTTTGCCTTAACGTCGATGCAAACTGCCAACGCCTATCGCCCCTAGCAACATACCCATCCCCACGGCGATCCCCAATGAGCGGAAGGGATTGGCATGAACGTACGTGTCTGCACGTTCTCGTCTGGTTTCCCACTCCTGCTTGACGCTGCCCGTCACGCGCCTGGCAACTTCCGCCGATTTGGCGACGAGTTCGAGGCGGGGGCTGTGAGACTTTTCCGCGAGTTCGAGAAATTCCTTCTTCGCCTTGGTACGCTCGTCACCAAACAGGCCAGGCAGGCGCTCCAAAAGTTTGTCAAGCGCCTCCGAAAGGCCCTGCGACCCGATGTTCTCCCTAGAAGCCGACACGTCGTCCGCGCCGTGACGTGCGGGCGTGTGCGTCGAAGCCAGTTCGCCCTCTCTCTTCCACGGCTTCCCCGGCTCCACCGGTTCCCCGGACACCTTTCCGGCGCTCGTTCCCAGGCCACTGCCAAGCGTATGTTCCGTTTCCACGTTTTCCATGATGCTCCTCCATTTGAACAAATCAGAAAATTTGGGCGAACTGGACGGGATTGACGTCCTTGCGCGAAGGCGGACCCTTACACGCTGACGACAGTCGTCGCAGCTTTCATGCCCAACATCGTCTGATGTTTAGGCCAGGCGACGCCGCACGCGTTACAGTCCGATTCGCCGAAGAAGCGCCTTTTTCCGCTTTACAAAAGCTGGAGTTTTTTGGTGCCGGGATTGCTTTCACGCTCCCGGCCATCCATGTTTCCGCTGACCCCCCACGTGGCAAGCATGCGTGCGGGAGGGCAGTCTGGGCTCGGCACGCCCTTTGCGTCGCCGCCAATGGGCGAGGCGAGCAATCATCTCTTGCGATCATCGTGATCTCTGCTGCGTGGGGGGTTCTCCTGGCCGTACGCGGAGATCGTTCCATTGTCAGTCGGATCGGGAGCACTCGAAGATGAAAATCGCACAGATTGCGCCACTTCAGGAGTGCTGCCCCCCACGGGAGTACGGTGGTACTGAGCGTGTGGTCGCTTACCTCACCGATGAACTGGTTCGATTGGGTCACGATGTGACGCTGTTTGCAAGCGGTGATTCATCGACACCCGCCCGGCTTGTCAGTTGCGTCGACCGGGCGATACGGTCGGATCCCCGTGTCCGGGACCCATTACCCTACTATCTGATGATGCTGGATGAGGTGCGCCGGCGAGCCGAAACGTTCGACGTGCTGCACTTTCATACGGATCTGCTGCACTTTCCCCTCATCAGGAGCTTTTCCCACCGCACGGTGACCACGCTGCATGGCCGGCTAGACCTGCCTGACCTCAAGACCTTCTATGCGGCGTTCGCTGACGTGCCGCTCGTGTCCATTTCGATTGAACAACGCCGCCCTATGCCGCCAGTCTCATGGCTGGGTAATGTCTACCATGGGTTGCCCGAAAACCTGCTGCCGTTCAATGCGGTGCCTCATGGCGGCTATCTGGCATTCCTAGGCAGGATCTCCCCGGAGAAACGTCCAGACCATGCCATTGAGATCGCGGTGCGCGCCGGAATGCCGCTAAAGATTGCCGCGAAGGTTGACCGCGTTGACCAGGCATACTGGGACACGACAATCGCACCACTGATCGAGCGTCACCCGAATGTCGAGTACATCGGCGAGATTGGTGAGCGCGAGAAAGCGCGTTTCCTTGGCGACGCGATCGCACTGCTGTTTCCTGTCGACTGGCCGGAGCCATTCGGGCTCGTCATGATTGAATCGATGGCATGTGGCACGCCTGTCATCGCCTTCCGGCGCGGTTCGGTGCCGGAAGTCGTGGATGACGGAGTAACCGGATCCATTGTGGATTCGGTGGATGAGGCGGTCGCTGCTGTCCGCCACATCGGCGCGATGGATCGCGCTGGCGTACGTCGTGCCTTCAATCGGCGCTTCACCTCGGAACGCATGGCATACGATTATCTTGTGCTCTACAACTGCAGCAAGTACGAGCCGGTGCAGGCCAACCGCGTGGCGCTGCCGCCCCCCGACTTGCACGTCGCTGCCTAAATCTGCAGGGGGAACGAATGCTAGATACTCCGGAAGACGGGGGCGGGCAGACGCCCGAAGCGGTTCCGGCTGCTCCCATTATCGTTGCGGCCTCGCGCTCTCTGCGGGAGAACCGACCCCGGACGCTCAAGCACGGCGATATCTTTGGCGTCTTCGACCAGCACGGCGACGCGATCGCCGGCATAGGCGGTTCGGACGGGCTTTACTACCGGGATACGCGTCACTTGTCGCACTTCTATCTGACGTTCGGAGGCTGGCGTCCGATCCTGCTCAGTTCCGTGCTGCGGGACGACAACGCCGCGCTCACCTTCGATCTGACCAACCCCGACCTTTTCGATGCCGGCGGGCGGCTGGTGATGGCCCATGATCTCATTCACCTGCGGCGCTCGCGCTTCCTGTGGGACGATACCTGCTACGAACGCCTGGCCGTGAGGAACTATGACGACAAGCCTCGTCTCATCAGACTTGAACTGGCCTTTGCCGCTGATTTTGCCGATTTGTTCGAGGTGCGAGGTGCCCGTCGCCTGAAGCGCGGCTCAAGTCATCCGACTGCGCTATGCAGCGGTGGGGCCACACTGTCCTACACGGGACTGGATGGTCAAGCGCGCTCCACACAGCTTTGCTTTGATCCGTCACCCACAAGTCTGACGAACGACGAGGCGGTCTTCGAACTGGAGTTGGCCCCTCTGAAAACCCATTTGCTTTATATCGAGGTCTGCTGTGCCCGTGCGCGACAGGACGGTCGTTCACCGCGTCGGGCGTTTCCCACGGCGCTGCGCGCCGCCCGGCGCTCCCTGCAGGCGCAATCGGCAGGCGCCGCCACGGTAACCACCTCCAACGAGATCTTTAACGAGGCGGCGGGCCGCAGCATGTCCGATCTCTATATGCTGAGCACCCGGACGCAGTACGGCGCCTATCCTTATGCCGGGATACCGTGGTTCAGCACCTTCTTTGGCCGCGATGCATTGATCACCGCGCTCGAAACCCTATGGCTGGACCCAAGCATCGCACGGGGGGTGCTCCGCTATCTCGCCGCCAATCAGGCCACCGCCGTGGAGCCTGCGGCGGATGCTGAACCGGGGAAGATCCTCCATGAAAGCCGCCAGGGGGAAATGGCCATCCTGGGCGAAGTGCCGTTCCGACGCTACTACGGAAGTGTCGACTCCACCCCGTTGTTCGTCATGCTCGCGGGAGCCTATTGGGACCGGACCCATGACATCGCGACGATGCAGGCGCTTTGGCCCCATATAGAAGCCGCACTGCACTGGATCGACCATTACGGGGATCGGGACGGCGATGGCTTTTTTGAGTATGGACGGCATACCGCCGAGGGGCTGCTCAACCAGGGTTGGAAGGATAGCCGTGATTCGATCTTCCATGCAGACGGCGCGCTTGCGCACGGCCCCATCGCACTCGTGGAAATGCAGGCCTATGTCTACGGCGCCTGGATGGCGGCCGCCCGCATTGGACACCACCTGGGTCATGGCGCGCTGGCCGCGACATTGGACAGCAAGGCGCAGGATCTGCGCGCGCGCTTTGATCGGGTCTTCTTTGATCCCGCACTCGGAACCTACGCATTGGCGCTGGATGGCGACAAGCGGCCCTGCCGAGTGCGAACGTCCAATGCAGGCCACGCGCTCTATACCGGCATCGCGCTGCCAGAACGCGCCGCGCTCGTTGCGGCCACGCTCATGACAAGCGCTTCATTCTCCGGGTGGGGGTTGCGCACAGTGGCCTCCACGGAGGCGCGCTACAACCCCATGAGCTACCACAATGGCTCGGTGTGGCCGCACGATAACGCTATTGTCGCGGCGGGGCTGGCACGCTACGGGCTGCGCGATGCAGCACTGCGTATCTTCGAGGGTCTCTTTGCGGCCGCCACACATATCGACTTGCGGCGCCTGCCAGAGCTTTTCTGTGGTTTCGTGCGCCGCCGTAACCGCGGTCCCACGCTTTATCCGGTGGCCTGCAGTCCGCAAGCCTGGGCCGCGGCTACGCCCCTTTCATTGTTGCAGTCATGCCTGAGCCTGGATTTTGACCTCGCGGCCGGCGAGATCATCTTTCGGCACCCCTGCCTCCCTGCCTTCATAGACGAAGTGGCGCTGCAGGGCCTGACACTCGGGAACCATTCGGCTGACGTCCTGCTTCAGCGTGCGGGGGGCAACGTAGTGGTGAGTGTGTTGGGACGGCGCGGAAATGTGTTGATCACCACCACCAATTAAAGACTTTCCTGTCTATCCCGCCATCCATTGGCTTTGCGCTTTGCCGCAGGAGCGCGAAGCGACGGCAGCAGCGTTATCCATGCGTTGGCGCCAGCCGTGCATGGCAGCGACTGCAGCGCCGGCAAACACGGCAGCTGCACCGATGAAAAAACGCCATAGCGGCTTTACAACCCGATCTAAGAAAGTGGTCATGGCGCGCTCCTGTCTTGTTGCACGGTGCTTAGCAAGGAACGCGCGGGAGAGGATTGCGAACTGGAGAGCCGCGACCTCCGGCGCTTGGTTCCGACTGCGTACAGGGTATGCACTTTCATGCCTCGGCAACTCAACGTATCGCACATTCCCGCCGGAAATCGTCATGGACAAGCCAAACTACCGTCCGAGCTGCGTCCGCGTGGGTCGTCACACTGAGGAAGAGGAAGGTGAGCCCCTGCCGTCATCAAATCCGGAATCGATTTGCGGGAACTGGCCAATTCGCTGGAATGCTGCAAGCTGGAATTGCTGGGCGATTCAGTGCAATGATGCCCGGCGCAATCACCAGCGGCGTTTGCATGCCTCGTTGTCGCGACCTGAAAAAAGTGCATTTGAGCTAAGCAAAAATTTAAGGCACGCCTGAGGCCGCTTTCATCCTCTTGCACAAGTTCGCCATTCAAGGCCGGCGCTGTTATCCGGGGCTGGAATCGGCACGGAACTTGCCAGTGAAAGGGTGTGCCGGAATGACACAAAGCTTAAGAGGAGGTTGTGATGAACATCGTGTGGCTTGTGGGAGCGATAGTGATTGTGCTGGCTATCCTGAGTTTCTTTGGATTGCGATAGGTTTTCGTCAGATGTATTGGTATGGTGGGCGAGGAGCGCGACCTTGCCTCGCCGCTCGTCCTTGCCGACCGGGATCCTCTTGATTCCCGCGCAGTTTACCGGTGTAGCACCCCTAGCATCCACGCGGGTTTCCGGACGATGTCCACTTGAAATCCCAGTCAAATCAGTCACTTGCTGACTGGTCCTTTTTCTTCCCTGGATTTGAAACGTTGATCGGGCCCCTGCGCGCGGCCATACGCGCCCGTCGGGCTTGAGATTCTGTTTCGGCAAGATAATTAGAGTTTCGACAGCGCCTCGTAGCGCGTCTGGACGGTGGCGATCGCTTCGGCATGGGCGCGCTCGTCCGCCACGGCACAATCCTGCACGGTCGCCAATGCCGTTTCGAGTTCGCCACGACGTGCTGCCTGCGCGTCGGCCCGCGCGCTGGCTGCCGCCAAAGCAGCTCCTGCAGGAAACCGCCCATCAGCGCGACGCGGTGCGCGCCGAGCGGACGCAACTGGCCTCGCAACTCAAATTCGCCGAGCGGCGCATCGCGGCGCTCGAGGAGGAGCGCGCCCGACTCGACGCGGAGCTGGTCAGCGAACGCGCCGCGCGCCAGACCGCCGCCGGCGAGGCCAGTGCATTCAAGGCCGTCACGGCCAGCCAGCGCGCCCAGCTCGACGAACTGCTGCGCGCGACCCTGGCCGCGGCACCGCCCGCCGCCAAGGCCGCACGCGCGAGCCGATCGACCGCCAAGCCGGCCGGTAAGCCCGACCACAAGCCTAGCAGCAAGCCCGGTAGCAAGCGCCGCGATCCGTCATGATCCAGCGGACTGGATCGATACGGGCGCGGTGCCGCCGCGCCCCTTGCCGGCAACGGTCGACGCGGCGCTCGCCTACCTCGCCGAAGCGCTCGGGCATCCGGTCTACGCGCACTGGACCCTCACGCGCATCAAGCGCCGCTACGGATCGCTCGCGGACGCCAAGGCCGCGCAGCCGACGGTGCTTCGCCTGCTGCTGGCCCACGACGGGGCCGTCGAGTACTGGGAGCGCGGACGCCTGCGCACCGCGCCGGCGGACCAGGCACCGAGCCCGGAGACGGTCTTCGCCCGGCTGCTGCACACGCACCGACGCCGCTTCCGCTCCACCACCGCCTTGCCGGGGAGCAAGACTGCGGTGCTGACCGCCACAGAGGCAACGGAGGTGGCGGCTGCGCCATGGCTGGCCGCATTCGATCATGCCGACCCCGCACGGCTCGCGCGCGCAAATGCCAACGGTTTTTCCTGTAATCTCCGAGGCAGACTAAGAGCTTGCCCGCGCACCTCTACATCTTCACCGTGCGAGCGCAGCGCGTGCCCAAGCTGGAGTTGCGACCCAAGCCTACCAACGCTGCAGTTCGCTTCTTTATCCACCAGAACTCGCTCGCCACGCCTACCCTGATCGGCCCCTACAAACACTAGATATCGCGGCGCTTGTTCGACGGCAAAGGCTCGATGGACGCCGGCCAGCCAGGGCCCGTCTGGTGCATACTCCAAGGTTCTGAGTCTCAGGCAACAGGAATGACGGACGATCGAACTACGGGGAATGAGCGGGCGGAGCTGTCGGCTGAACGGGGCGTTGCGCAATATCAGCGGCTGGCTTCGTTGCTGAGGTATCGCATCGCAAAAGGCGAGTATCCGCTCGGCATGCTGTTGCCGCCGATCACGCAGCTCGCGGCTGACCTCGGCGTGGCCGTCGTCAGCGTCCGGCAGGCATATGAGCTGCTTTCTCAAGAAGGGCTGATTCGTAGTCAGCGGGGCATCGGGACGCATGTGGCGGCCCTGCCCGCCGCCACGGGCGACATCGAATTGGCAATCAACGATCCGTTCGCCGCACCTGAAGCGCTCGCCTTTGAGGTACTCGAAGTCCGGCGCCGCACCGGGGTGCCGCAGGAACTTCTCGGCACCGGCGACCTGTCGGACGGCGAGTATGTGTGCGTCCGCAAGCTGCACACCTATTCCGGCGAGCCATTCTGTTACGCGGAGATCTACGTGTTGGCCCCGGTCTTCGACGCCTTGCCCAAGGACACCGCCAGGAGGAAGAAGCTTCTCGCCGCGGTGCTAGATGAACTGGGCTCGCGCAGCAAACGTGTGCGACAACGCATGACCGTGATGCCGGCGGATTTTCCTCTATGCGATATGCTGAAGATCCCGTTCGCCTCGCCCGTGGCGAAGATGTCGCGGCGTCTTCTTGACGGCAAAGGCAACGTGCTATACGCCGGCGTCACTTGGTATCGGGGTGACCGCTATGTCTCCGAGATCGACATCCCCGCGTCCGCATTGAAGACGGTGCCGGCCATCACCGAACCACAACGCGGAACAGTTAGAAACACTAGCGAGCGCAAGTAAAGCTTAAGGCCTTTTCGTTCAGTCCTAGGGTAAACAAGGGGCAGAAAAATCCTTCGTCAGCCCCTAACATTCCAACATTAGAACTTTAGGATATTCAGTAACGTGCTCGCCGGGCCGCAGTTCGGCCAGGTCGCACCGCTGCGCGGGACGCTTCTATTTCTCTAGTGCGCTGCCGCCGCTGTTGCCGCGGACTGGGGTGCCTCGTCCGCCTCATCAGGGGGCGGCTTTCTTCCACCTATTTCACAGCTTCCAACAAATGGAGACAAGACTCATGACTGCAAGGATTCTCACGCAGCCCACCACGTCCACTGGCGCCAATCTGCCGCTACCCGCCCTGCCGCAGGACAAGCTGCTGACCGTCAACATCGAGCAGATCCCGCTGATCAAAGATGTCTTCCCGGGGATCCACATCAGGCCGCTGCGTATCGATCCGGAGCGCGGAGAGTGGGTCATCATGGCCATCGTCGAACCTGGCTGTTCGCTGCCAATTCACTACCACACTGGTACGGCCCAAGTGTGGACGATCCAGGGTTGCTGGAAGTACCGCGAGTACCCCGAACAGCCACAGACTGCAGGCTCCTATCTGTACGAGCCCGGCGGATCGGTGCACACCTTCTACACCCCGGAGGACAACACCGAGGACACGATCACCATAGCGTGGATCGAAGGCGCGCAAGTGAGCTTCAACGAGTACGGTACATTCCATTCGCTCAATGACGCGCTCTCGATCCAGCACGCGATCCACACTCTTGCCGCGGCTCGCGGCATCGGACCGGTGCCCTACGTCTGCGGCAACGGCGCCGACGTTATCGAGTGAAAAAAGGCGGCTGACAGGCGGGCCGCTCGCCGGCCTGCACGATGCCTTTCCCCTGATCCTTACCGGCCAGCGCGTACGAGACTGCTCCAGTCAATCAGTAAGGACCTGTCAATCCGCGGGGTTGAGCGAGTGCAACATGAGAATGATCAAAGCCCTGAGTTTGCCGATACTGCCGACGCTGGTTCTGCTCGCGTTGCTATCGATGCCATTGGCCACCAGCGCGTGGGAGCGCGGCAAGGTCGAGACATTCGCCACATTGCCCGCGGGCGAGGCACATCCCGAAGGCATCACTGTGGATCGCGAGGGGAACGTCTACGTCGTCACCGTTGCGGTGAACAAGCCGATCACGAGCGAGGGCACGCTGATTGTGTTCGACCCGCATGGAAAGCACTTGCGTACGGTCGGCATCAAGGGCTCGAGCAGGATGTTGCTCGACCTCGGGTTCCATCCTGCGACGGGCAAGTTGCTCATCGTCGACTACGTGGGCGCGAAGGTCCTCAGCGTTGACCCGCGGACAGGTGTCTCGTCCGTGTTCATGACAGTCACCGGAAAGAACCCGGGTCTAGATGGGATGACGTTCGACCCCGCCGGGAACGTCTACGTGACCGACGCCCACCAAGGCATCATCTGGAAAGTCGGGCCCGATGGCGGCGAAGCATCCCCGTGGGTTACCAGTGCGCTTCTGAAGCCCACACGGATACCCCCGACCATCGGCGCAAATGGCCTGGCGTTCAACAACGGGAAGACTGCATTGTTCGTCGCCAACACCGCGAATGACGTCGTTGTCAGGATCCCCGTGACCGGCCCGACACTGGAGCCCGGCACGCCTGAGGTCTTCGTCAACCGGATCGGCGGCGGACCCGACGGCCTGATCATCGACGAGCACGACAATCTCTGGATCGCCTGCAATCAGTCCAATGAGATTCAGGTGATCGAGCCAAACAAGGGCCAGGTGATTGCCAAGCTCGGCGACTTCGGTGGCATCGACCGCAAGGGAGCACCCATCGGCTTTCTCTGGTCGAACAGCCTCGTCTTCCACGGCGGCGACGTTCTTGTCACCAACCTCTCGCTCGACGTCGAGACGTCTATTGCGAAACTCAGTGACGAGCTTGGCCTCGCACATCTTGCGGGCAAGAATTTGCGCACCGTCGACGGGCCGTGGGCGCAGCGGGTGAGACTCCACACCATCTCGAAAATCAAGAAGCGGATTCCTGAGCAGGCCAGCTGGGAGCCAGACCGATGATCAATCTGTTGTTGCAAGCCAGATGTCGCGGCCAGTCGGCCGGCAACGGTGTCCCTCGTGCCAGCCGCCATGCATCGCCCCACCGAGATGAAAAGGTTATGGAAAGAGAACAGACAACCGGCCCTCTTACCGGCGTGAAGGTGATCGACATCACGTCGGTCTTCATGGGGCCTTCCGCCACGCAGATGCTGGCTGACCTTGGCGCGGACGTGATCAAGGTCGAGGCGCCGGGCGGAGACAGTACGCGCGGCATCGGGCCCTGTGGCGACGAAAAGCTGGGGCCGCTCTTCCTGGGCCTGAATCGCAACAAGCGCAGCATCGTGCTTGACTTGAAAGCGCGAGAAGGGCGCGAGGCCCTGCTCCGCCTGATTCGGGATGCCGATGTGTTGGCCTACAACGTGCGCCCACAGGCCATGCAGCGGCTGGGGCTGGACTATGAAACGCTGTCGGCCATCAATCCGCGCCTGCTCTATGTTGGCATGTTCGGCTTTTCGCAGCGCGGACGCTACGCGCCCCAGGCCGCCTTTGATGATCTGATCCAGGCCGCAACCGGCTTGCCCCTGGCGGTTTCGCTCGGCAGCGGCGACACCCCCCGATATCTGCCGATCACCATCGCGGATCGCTCGGTCGGACTCTATGCTTTCGGCGTGATCTGTGCAGCCCTGTATTCGCGCACGAGCACTGGCAAGGGTCAGCGCGTTGATGTGCCCATGTTCGAGACCATGGTTCCCTATGTAATGGGAGACCACCTTTATGGCGAGACCTTCGTTCCGGCAAAAGGCGACTTCGGCTATCCGCGCCTGCTCTCGCCAGAGCGGCGCCCGTACCGGACGAAGGACGGACATGTCTGCTGCCTGATCTACCACGATCATCACTGGCAGGCGTTCCTTCAGATCATTGGCAAGCCGGACTTGTACGATACCGATCCACGCCTCGCCAACATCAACACCCGCACCGCCAATATCACCGAGCTGTACGCCATGGTCAGCGACGAAATGGCCAAGCGCACCACCGAGGAATGGCGCACCTTGCTCAAAGAGGCCGATGTGCCGGTCTTCCCGATGCACACGTTCGAGTCGCTGCTGGACGATCCCCATTTGCAGGACATCGGTTTCTTCAGCGAATCCGACCATCCGGCCGTCGGGCGTATCCGGGAGATGGCGGTGCCCAGCGAATGGCATGGCACCCCACCGACAAGCCGCCGCCATGCGCCCGCCCTGGGTGAGCACAGCCGTGAGGTACTGCAAGAGGCCGGCTACGACGACGCCGCCATCGATACGCTATTCGCGTCGGGCATCTCCAAGGATGGGTCAAGAGCGCAACGTCCCGAAGGAGAAGCGCCCCATGAATGATGAACTGCTGTGCGAGGTCCGGGACGCAGTACTCTGCCTGACCATCAACCGGCCTGAGCGCCGCAATGCCATCACACCGGGGGTGCTGCAGGGACTTCGCGAGGGCATCCTGCGCGCCGATCGCGATACCGGCATCCGCGCTGTGGTCATTACCGGAACGGGCGAGCAGGCATTCTGCGCCGGCGCCGATCTTCAGGGTGGGAAATCCTTTGCCTTCGATTACGCCGAACCCTACCTGGGGATGGCAGACCTATTCCGCTGTGCCAGGCAGGCAACGGTGCCGCTGATCGCCCGTGTCAACGGCGCCTGCATGGCGGGCGGCATGGGGCTGATGGCGATGTGCGATCTGGCGATAGCTAGCGAAGGCGCCCGGTTCGGCCTGCCGGAGGTCAAGCTGGGCTTGTTCCCGGCCCAGGTCCTGAGCGTGCTGCAGCACTTGGTGCCACGTCGCACGCTCACCGAATTGTGCCTGTGCGGCGAGCCACTGTCCGCGAGGGACGCGCTTGCCGCAGGACTCATCAACGCTGTCGGCGACGATCTCGACGCCAGGCTGGACTTGCTGCTGACCCGCCTGCTGAACAATTCGCCCGCCGCCATCCGTCGGGGGCTGTACACGCTCAAGCATATGGAAACCATGTCGTTCGAGCAGTCCATGGCGTTCACCGAAAGCCAGATAGGGCTGTTTGCACTGACCGAGGACGCGCGCGAAGGTCAGCTGGCATTCCGCGAGAAACGCCAGCCTAAGTGGACTGGCAGATAGGGAGATGGGAATGGACGCAAAAAGGGTACGCATTGGCGGTGCTTCGGGCTTCTGGGGCGATAGCAGCGTCGGCGCGCCACAGCTTGTACGCCACGGCGAAATCGATTACCTGGTTTTCGACTACCTGGCCGAACTGACCATGTCGATTCTTGCCGCAGCCCGATTGCGCAAGCCGGAACTGGGTTACGCCACCGACTTCGTGACGGTGACAATGAAGGCGCTGATCGGAGAGATCGCGGCACGCGGCATCCGCGTGGTCAGCAATGCCGGTGGCATGAACCCGCACGGGTGTGCGCAGGCGATTGCCGCGCTGGCGTCGGAACAGGGCCTGACGCTGCGCATTGCCGTGGTGGAAGGCGATGACGTGATGCCTCTCCTTCCACAGCTGCGCGAAGCCGGAGTGGAGGGCATGCAGAAAGGCCAGCCATTGCCGGAGAAGGTGGTCAGCGCCAACGCGTACTTGGGGGCCTTGCCGATCAAACAGGCGCTGGACAACGGAGCCCAAATCGTCATTACCGGACGCTGCGTGGACAGTGCCGTGACACTCGGCGTGCTGATGCACGAATTCGATTGGCGGACAGACGACTATAATCGCCTGGCACAAGGCAGCCTAGCGGGTCACATCCTTGAGTGCGGATGCCAGGCAACCGGCGGATTGCATACTGACTGGGAGAGCGTTCCGGACTGGCACAACATCGGGTATCCGATCGTCGAGTGCAGTGCCGACGGCACCTTCCTTGTCGGCAAGCCGCCCGCCACCGGCGGATTGGTCAATACCGCCACGGTCGGCGAGCAGATACTGTATGAGATCGGCGACCCGACAGCCTACCTGCTGCCAGACGTCACCTGCGATTTCACGCAGGTAGCCCTGAGGCAGGTCGCACCCAACCTCGTGGAAGTAAGCGACGCACGCGGGCGCGCCCCGGGCCATTCCTATAAGGTTTGTGCCACCTACGTCGACGGCTTTCGCTGCAACGCGCAGCTTTCCATCGTCGGGGTCGACGCGGCCGGCAAGGCGCAACGTACGGCGGAAGCGATTCTCGCCCGCACGCGCGAGCTTTTCGGGGAGAACGGTTGGGGAGACTACAGTCGCACGCGGATTGAGGTGCTGGGAGCGGAGTCCTGCTTTGGGCCGCATGCTGTCGTCCGGCACACCCGCGAAGCGGTGATGCGACTGGCAGTGATGCATCCCGAAAAGGCGGCGCTGGAATTGTTCGCGCGGGAGATCGCTGCAGCAGGGACCAGTTGGGCGCCTGGCACGACTGGCTCAAGTGGTGGGCGTTCCAATCCCTCGCCGTCGATTCGCCAGTATGCGTTCCTGCTCGACAAGAGCGCCCTCAGCCCGATGGTGGTGGTGGACGGTGTACGCAGCGGCGTGACCATTCCTTTGGGTGAGCCGGCAGCACCGATCGCGCCTTCGACGCCTTTAGTCGCTGAACAGACAGGCACAAGCCCCGCAGAACATGACACCGTCGAAGTTCCATTGATACGGCTGGCCTATGGCCGCAGCGGCGACAAGGGGGATACCTCCAACATCGGGCTGATTGCCCGCAGGCCCGAGTATCTGCCCGTGCTGCGGGCCCAGGTGACAGTGAGCCGCGTGGCTGACTGGCTTAGGCACTTGGTTAAGGGCCCGGTGACCCGCTACGAGCTGCCCGGCTTCGAGGCCATGAACTTCGTATGCGACTCGGCACTGGATGGCGGTGGCATGGCGTCGCTGCGTAATGATCCTCTGGGTAAGGGTATGGCGCAGATTCTGCTCACCATGCCGGTGCGCGTCCCGCGGGAGCTGATGTCGTGACCTGGAACACCACCGCACCAGCCAACGGCGTCGTTACACTTGCCGACGACGGCACCGGCGGCGTGACGCGCTATCGACAGCTCGCAAGCGTCATTCGGCACAAAATCGTTTCTGGCGAGTACCCGGTCGGCGTGCAACTGCCCACCGTCGACGAGCTGGCGCAGACCTACGGGATCGCCAAGGTCACCGTGCGCCAGGCCTTCGCAGCGCTGACGGAAGAGGGCTTAGTCAGCAGCCAGCGCGGTCGTGGTACCCACGTCATCAAGCAGCCGTCAGCGCCCGGAGAAGGGTTGCGCTCGGCCATCAATGACGAGTCGGCCCACGGCGGAGAGTTGGAGATCCGCATCCTCGATATGCGCAAGGGCGTGGCGCTGCGGCCAGGTTTGGCCCGGCGCGGCACGCCGCTGGATAGTTATGTGATGGTGCGCAAGCTGCATGTGCATGGCGGCACGCCGTTCTGCCTGATCGACATGTACGTCGCGTCGTCAGTATTTGCCCGCTTTCCGCCTGGCGGCGAAAAGCATCACAAGCTCGTTCATTTGCTTCGCCAGGTCGAAGGCGATCGCCTAGGCATGATGCAGCAAACCATGACGGTCGAGCCAGCCGACTATATCCTGGCACGCGATCTTGCCTATGGCTTCGGAGCGCCCATCGCCACGATCGTCCGAGCGACGCTGGACATCGAGGGCAATGTGCTCATGGCAGGGCAGTTCTGGTATCGCGGCGACCGTTTCATTCTGGACGTGGAGATGCCAGCCAAGCTCACCGAGCACTACCCTGCGCTCGCCATTCCCGACAGCCGCCGCTGAGCACGACAGATTTCACCATTTCACCATTCGATAACGGAGACATCGGCATGACATCAGCCTTTGTACGGAGGGCCGCCGACGTGGCCTCGTACGCACCGGCCAACCACACGGGCACGGCGAATCAGCGCATCATCGGCAAAGAGACCGTCGGTGCGCGCCGGCTCGAGGTCTTGCTGGGCACGATTTCGCGAGGTAACGGTGCGTTGCCGCATGCACACCCAGGCCTGGAGCAGGCGTCGTTGATGCTAGCCGGTGAGGGTCTCGGCGAACTCCCAGGCAAGCAGCACGTCTTGCGCACAGGGGACTGGAGCTTCAATGCGGCCGGAGTCTTCCATCGCTTCGAGGTCATCAGCGACGAACCGGTACGGGTGATGGTGATCTACGCACCGCCGTATAGTGAAAATTCTAATGCGGCAGTACTCGCAAAAGGCCCGGACGATCCACGCCTTCAGGCTGGTGCCGCCGAGGTTCGCGACGTTCCTCGCAGCGCTGATGGGATCACGCTACCGCACTACCATGGCGCGCAAATCAGACCAGTCATCACACGGCAGACCGTCGACTCCCAGTTTCTCGACATCTATACGGTAGACCTGGATCCGGATGGCAGCGCAGAGCCACACCGGCTTGGCGAGACCGAGCAGGTCATTTTTGTGCGCAGCGGGCCAATCCACGGCTGTGTGAATGGAGAGAGCTTCGTCGCCGCAACTGGGGAGTGGGTCTATGTCCCCGATGGTGCGGAGCTCAGCCTCGAAGCGGAAGGCGTCATGCGAGAGCTGATAATCATTCGCGCACACGATCGGCTGTCCTGAAGCAACCCGGGCAAGGAAACTTCATTCAGATCCGAGATGCGGGAGGAGACAAGATGTTCCAGCGATTTCCCCGGCGACGCATGCTCACCATGCTGTCCGGACTCATGGCTGCCTGTGCGGCATCGCAGCTGTGCTGGGCCGCCGGCGGCCCGAATGAATACCCAAGTAAGCCTGTCCGTGTCGTGGTGCCATTTCCCGCAGGTAGTGGCACGGACAACACAGCGCGCTATATCGCCCAGACCATCACTGCACAAACCGGTCGTTCCGTCGTCGTAGAGAATCGTCCGGGTGCAAACGGGTTCATCGCGGCAACGGCGGTCGCGACAGCGCCCGGCGATGGCTACACGATGCTCATTACAACAAATACCACCCACGCGGCCAATGCGTCTCTGTTCAGAAAGCTGCCCTATGATCCGATCAACGACTTCGCGCCGGTGTCGCTGATCGCCAAGAGCGGATTGGTCCTGGTGGTGCCGTCAGACAGCCCGGTGCATAAGATATCAGACCTCACCACACTGGCCGAAAGCCGCCAAGGCAAGATGACCTTTTCAAGCGGAAGTTCCTCCACACGGGTAGCCAGTGAACTCTACAAGATGATGAGCGGTGTATCGGCACTGAATGTGCCCTACAAGGGCGTGCCCCAGGCCTTGACCGACTTGATGGGGCACCAGGTCGACTTCATGATTTCTGACATCAACCCAGCGCTGCCGCTGATCCAGAACGGCAAGCTGCGAGCAGTAGCCGTGACCACGTCAGGGCGCAATCCCCTGCTCGGCAATGTGCCCACCATGGCGGAAGGCGGCCTGCCGGGGTACGAGATGACTGCTTGGGTGGCTGCCTTCTTCCCCGCCAATACGCCAAAGCCCGTCGTCGCGCGCATGAGCCAACTGATTCGACAGGGGTTGACCGACCCCGCAGCGATCGAACACTTCAGCCGGACAGGCGGCCAGTCTTCCCCTTCAACGCCAGAAGAGCTGGCAGCATTCGTGCGCAGCGAGACAGCGAAATGGGCAAAGGTGATCAAGGCCGCCGGCATCGAGCCCGAGTAACGTCTTTCGTCAGGAAGACTGGCTGCTACCAGATAATGGGAAGACGGGCCCGTCTGTTGGCGCTCCCGACAACAGAGTCGCTTACGAAGCGCTATGCAATGGGTGTCACGCCGTCAGTGCCGGCTGCATGCGTTTGGCATTGGAGATCGGCAGACAAGGCGCTTTAAATGAAAGGAAATAGCGTGGGCAATTTCACAGTCACATCGCCGGAATTCGAAGATCAGAATCCGCTGCAGCTGGTGCACGAGTTCAATGGCTTCGACGGCGCGGGCCAGAACCGCTCTCCCGCGCTGCAATGGCAGGGCGCGCCGGAAGGCACTCAGAGCTTCGCGCTGACGCTGTACGATCCGGACGCGCCTACGGGCAGCGGCTTTTGGCATTGGATCGTGTTCGACATCGATTCATCAGTCACACAGCTCGCCGCCGGTGTAGGCTCCGCCGATGTCAATGACCGGAGCACAAGCGGCACTCAGGCTGCCAACGACTACGGGCTCGCTGGCTACGGCGGACCGCTCCCGCCAGTGGGCTTGCCCGCGCACCGCTACATCTTCACGGTTCATGCGCTGGGCGTACCGAAGCTGGAGCTGCCGGCCAAACCTACCAACGCCGTGGTGCGCTTCGTGATCCACCAGAATACCCTCGCGACTGCGACCCTGACCGGTGTATATAAACGCTCAGTACCCAACTTCCGGTTGACTGTTTGAAGGGCTCCCAGTTGCAAAAACGTACCCGTCAAATGGTCCGTGGTCGCGGATGGTGCCAAGGCAAACCAATATCAGCGTGCACGGCGGTTCGAGACTTCATGTCCAAGCCATCCGCCTGATTGTATTTGTCATCATGACGTTATGTCGTTGATACAAGGATGCGCTACCGGGCCTGCGATGGAGCCGGCGCCGAGGTCACGACGCGGCCTCACCAGCGTGCCAGCTGCGGATTTCCGGAGACAACCCCACGAATACAGGAATTGCGGCCATACCCTAAGTGTTCAGACGAACACACTCGAGGCGCTCTCTGGGGCGAACTCGCGCGAGGCCGAGCGTAGCTATCGATCCAAGTTTGTGTGGTTACGGAGGTCGAACTCCTGCCTCGCCTGCTCAATGTCGGCGACATGCGCAGCGGCCCAAGCTTTAAGCTCCCCCAAGGGCTTCTGCAACGACTGGCCGAGCGCAGTCAGCGCGTAGTCGACCCGAGGCGGGATCGTGCCATGCACGGTTCGCAGGACGAGTCCATCCCGCTCCAATCCTCTTAATGTCAACGTAAGCATCCGCTGCGAGATGCCAAGCTGGCGCTTCAAGTCGTTGTACCGCGTTTTGCCGGTGCTCAAGCGCATGAGGATGAGAACGCTCCACTTGTCGCCGATGCGGGCCAAGACAGCCCGCGCCTGTTCGCAGGTTCCGTGATACTCGGTGCTCCCGTCCGATATCCGAAGCAAGATGTCATCGTGATCAAGCACACTGCCGGCCGCGGCATTTGACTGCTGTCGAGTGGTTGCAGGTAACATCAGTGTGCCTCCTTGTCGCGGGTCCCAAAGCTCGGTATGTTGAGCGCAAGCCGTCCCGCAATCGCACTCATTGAATTTTGATGGTTCGACGCCGCGATGGTCAGCCCTACATTGGAGATTCCCGAATGACCATGAAGCTTCTTCACATTGAGTCCAGCATTCTCGGAGGCCTTTCCGTAAGTCGTACCCTGTCGGCAGCCATCGTCGAAAAGTTCAAGACCGCGCATTCGGCGGCCGATGTCACATACCGTGACCTCGCCACTACAATCGTTCCACATTTGTCCGGCGCATACTTGGCCGCGTCCGTGGATCCTGCATCGGCGAACAACGCTGAGCTTGTGCAAGATATTGAGTTGGGACGCACCATCCTCGAAGAATTCCTGTCGGCGGACATTGTCGTGATTGGTGTCGCGTTCTACAACTTCGGTATCGCCAGCCAATTGAAGGCCTGGATCGACCGCATTGCCATAGCGGGAAAGACCTTCCGCTATACGGCCGGAGGACCGGAAGGGCTGGTAGGGGATAAGCGTATCGTGCTGGCTGTCGCCCGCGGCGGGTTCTACGGAACAGGGTCGCCCAACGCAGCGCTTGAGCACGCGGAAGCCTATTTGCGAAGCGTATTTTCGTTCGTTGGCGTATCCCAACTTGAAGTCGTTGCCGCCGAAGGGGTGTCGGCCGGAGCCGAGCAGAGGCAGGTCGCTATTGAACAGGCACGGCGAAAGATCGAAGATTGGCTCGTGGCCTGAAGCCAACCGCTTCATGGATCGCAAGAAGATGGCGAAACAAGATAACAGTAGTTTCGCCATCTCCGGCGGAATGACTTGATCACGTGAGATTGCCATGCTCAGTAACCTCTTGCGAGCGATTCACGACTAGTGAGCAATCGATTGCACGCCGGCTGCTATGTCGGCGGCCGTTGCGGCGACGATCTGCCGATATGCCTGTACCACGCCATCGAGCTGGCCGGGTGCGGGCGCATCGGCTTCGGTACGACCGCTCAGGACCTTACCGTCCGGCAGTCGCCGCACGGTCCACGTGATGGTTGCCGCTGCATGCTTACCCACTTCGGCATCAAGGCTGACTACTTCTGTTGTCACGCGGAACGCTGGCTGCGTCGCCGGCTGGCCGTGCTGGTAGACATCCACCGCATCAAGGGTCGATTGAAGTCGCTGCGACAGTGCATCGCGAAGCTCGTCCGGCAATGGAGACGTCCAACGGGACGTGTCGAGCAACTTGACACCACCGCCAGAGCCGTCGAGAACAACTAATTGAGCACGATTCAGGCGCTCCGGCACACGCACTGGCGTGACCTCGATCCATAGTGGACTGCTGATCCGGCTGGCTCGCCCGGTCACGACCATTGGGGCGTTAGACGAATTAGCCGCCAGTGTGTAATAGCGCGGCTCAGGCGACGCGCAGCCGTTCATCAAGATAGTAGCCGCGATGGCCAGCGGAAACAGTATCGTCCGACGTGTCATTATTTCTCGTCCCTCTTTCCTTGCAGAAGCGCTTCGGGATGCCGCTCGAGATAGTCGGTGAGCGTGCGCAGTGAAGCGGCAGTTCGTGTGAGTTCCTGCATCATCCGCCGTGCGTCCTGCTGCAGTGATGCGTCGGGCGCCAGCGCGCCATTGGCCGTGGCGAGGGTGCGGCGCGCATCCTGCAGCGCCGCCAGCACCTGCGGTGCCACGTCGCCATTGACCTGTGCAACGAGCTTGTCTGCGTTGACCAGCATCTTGTTTATCGACACCATTGCCGTTCGCGCGTCCTGTCCGATCTGGTCGAACGGGACTTTGCCGATCTTGGTCACGATGTCACCAAGCTTGGCTTGCAGTTCGTCAAAGGTCCCAGGCGTGGTGGGGAGTTGCGGCGGCGACGCGTTCAGGTCGAGCTCATCGGGCAGAGGCGCCTTCGGAAAGAAGTCGAGTGCCACGTATAGCTGCCCGGTCAGCAGGTTTCCGGTGCGCAGTTGCGCACGCATGCCGCGCTGTACGAGGCTATGCACGATGGCGAGCTTGCGCGTATCGTCGGCCACATCCTTCTCGCGCAGACCCATGCGGGAAGGATAGAGTTCCACCACCACGGGCATGCGGAAGGCCTTCTTGTCGCGCTGGTATTCGATGCCGATCGAGCGCACCTGCCCGACGGTCACGCCTCGGAAATCGATGGGCGCCCCTGGAGACAGACCACGCACCGACTGATCAAAATTGAGGACTGCCAGCGCAGGGGCGAGCTCTTCCGGCTCCTTCATAGCTTCGGACTGGTCCGCGGCCAGCAGGAACTCGGTGTTCTCCGCAGCCGCGGTGTGCGTAGCCGAGTGCTCCGGCGCCTGGAAGGCCACGCCGCCAAGCATCACGGTGACCAGCGACTGCGTGGACAGCTTCAGCCCGTTCGCGTCGAGCTTGAGATCCACGCCGCTGGCGTGCCAGAAGCGCGTATCCGCGGACACGAGCTCGTCATAGGGCTTGTTGACGAAGGCCCGCAGCGTAATGTCGCGGCCGTTCGGTTCGAGCTTGTAGGCCACGACATGGCCGACCGGGACGCGACGATAGTAGACCGGCGAGCCAATGTCGAGCGAGCCGAGGTCTTGCGCGCGCAAAACAAACTGCCTGCCGGAGGCATCGGTGGTGACCACGGGCGGGACTTCGAGCCCGGTGAAGCTGTGCCTGGTCTCGGCAGATTTGCCCGCATCCACCCCGATATATGCGCCAGATAGCAGCGTCTCGAGCCCCGACACACCGCTGATGGCAAAGCGTGGCCGTACCACCCAGAAACGTGTATCGGCCACGGCGAAGCTTTTTGCATCCTTGGTCAAGGCAATCGTCGCGATCACATGAGAGCGGTCCGCTGTCAGCCGTGCCGTTGTGACCATGCCGATATCGACGTCCTTGTAGCGCACGGGGGTTTTTCCGGGCGTCAGCCCTTCTGCGGTGCGGAACGTGACCGTGATCTCGGGTCCGCGCGATGCAAGCGTGCTAATGAGTAGCGAAAGTCCGACCACCGCGGCCACGATGGGAATCAGCCAGACCAGCGAAGGCAGCCAGCGAGCGGGTGGCTTGTGGACCGGCTGCGGTATGGCTTGCGGCGTGGGAGGATTAATGTGTTGGGGCATGGTCGGCTTGCGGGGAATCGGGAGGATGAGGCGGCGCATCGAAGGCGTCCCACAGCAGACGGGGATCGAAGCTTAGGGATGCGAGCATGGTGAGTACGACGACCGAGGCAAAGGCGAGGGCACCGGCCCCTGGCGTGATGGTAGCCAGCGATCCGGCCCGCACCAGCGAGGCCAGCAGTGCCACAACGAAGATATCGAGCATGGACCACCGGCCGATGACTTCGACCACCGTATAGAGCCGGGTCTGCTCGCGGATGCGCCAGGTCGATCGGCGGCGCACCGTCAGCAACAGCAGCGTCAGGATCATCATCTTGAGCAGCGGCACGACAATGCTGGCGGTCAACACGACCAGAGACAGCATGTGCGAGCCCGACTGCCACAGGTAGATCACGCCCGACAGGATGGTGTCGTGCTGGGTGCCGAAGATCGACTGCGTCACCATGATCGGCAGCAGGTTGGCCGGGATATAGAGCAGGTAGGCGGAAAGCAGGAAGGCCCAGGCGCGCGTCATGCTCGCCGGCTTGCGATGATGCAATGTGGCGCCGCAGCGCGGGCAGGGTGCCCCTTCCAGCGTCCTCGGGCTGAGGCGGTCGCACGCATGACAAGCCAGTAGGCCATGGGAAGTCGCCGTCGGGTGGTGCGACCCGTGCGTGCTCATGACGCGGTTTCCGGCGGGGAGACCGACCCGCCGTCCGTGCCGCGCACATCGAGGTGGTGCCAGAGGTCGCGCGGAGGAAAGGACAGAATGGCGGCAAGCACCACCACCAGCGCGCCGAACGACCAGAGCGCGACGCCCGGCAGCACCTGCGCGACGGTCGATAGTTTCACTAGCGTGACGAGCACCCCGATCATAAACACTTCGATCATGCCCCATGGTCGGGTCAGCAGAATGGCGCGTGCGATGTGGTGGAACGCACGGGGCATGCGTCGCTGGGCCATCGGCACGAGCAGGAAGCCCATCATGAACAGCTCGGCCAGGGGTAGCAGGAGCGTCGTCGCGAACACGAGCAGGGCCACCAGCGTCATGTCGTCCGTGTAGAGCACCTGTATCGCGCCCCATAGGGTGGTTTCCATGCGCGTGCCCTTGAGGTCCATGGCGACGATTGGGTACATGTTCGAGATTAACAACAGGATCACCGCTGTCGCGACGAGCGGCAGCAGGCGGCGGTAGGCCCCCGTACTGTCGCGATACAGTTCCCCGCCGCAGCGCACGCAGATGGCCCGTTCGCCCGCCTCCAGTGCCGTGCGGACATGAAGTGCGTCGCAATGCGCGCAGGCGATCATCCGATGTGGGTCCTGGCACGGACGCGGCGGAGATAAGAAGAACTGATGCACGGACGGGGCTCATGGACCGGGAAGATAAAGTCCTGAAATTCTGCTTCATAACGACTACTTTGTCATCATGACGAACATTATTTTACAACGGTAGCGGGCCCGCATCGTGCCCGGCTCGCGCTGTGCCATAATCGCCCGTCACAAAAGATTCTCTTACCGAAGATGTCCGCCGACCTCAAATTCCAAGACCATCGCCCGCGCGTTGCCGCTGAACGGCGTGCGCGGATGCGCAGGCGTCTCATCGAAAGCGCGATGATCGTCTTCGCGCAGCGGGGCATCGGCTCCAGCGTGATCCCGGAAGTCATCGCGGCCGCCGGTGTCTCGCAGGGTTCCTTCTATAAACACTTTCGCACCAACGATGATTTGCTGGAGGCCGTCAGCGAAGCGCTCAGTCACGATATGGTAGAAATGATTGAGGGCGTGATGGGCGAGGTCGATGATCCGGCGCTGCGTGTCGCCACTGCTGGTCGGCTGTATCTGCACCTGGTGCGTGCCTATCCGGTGGTGGCGCGGTTTCTTTCCGGTGCGGGTTTCAGTCTCGTCGGCAGGAAGAGCGCGATATATGAACACCTGCCAACGGATATCAAGGAAGGCGTGAAGCGTGGCACATTCGACGAGGACGCCGCGAACGTAGGGCTGGACATGGCGACGGGTGCGGCGCTCATCGCCGTCCAGCGAATTGCTAAAGGCAAAACGCCCAAGGATTATCCCGAGCGCATCGTCCGCACGGTCTTGAAAGCGCTCGGCGTACCGGCAGCGAGCGCTGCAAAAATGATAGCGGCGCCCCTGCCGAAGCTGGTCGCGCCACCGGAATCCCTCCTCAGGACGGCGCAGCAGAAGCTCGCCGCCCTCGCCGAAGCCGACAGCTAGCGATCGCGCACCGCGCCTACGGTGCGGCGTTGAGCGTTTGGCCAAGCATATCCTCGAACAGTATGATGTCCGCGTTCAGCGGTGAGGTGGATATGGCGTTGGCCGTCGCGCTTTCGACGCCCAGGGCGCGCAATGCGACGGCTGCGGCGAGTTCCGAAAAATCATCGCGGCACTCGGTCTCCAGTATGCAGTGCATCGCGCTCATTGCGGCGCCCGTAACGATATTGAACGCCAGCGTGATGGGCATGCGCGTGAAACGATTGCGGCGCACCCCATCCTCGATGTCCCGGCGCACGAATTCCAGCATACTCGGCGCCGGGTAACCCGACCATCCGAAGCGTCCCAAGATGCCCGCCACACCCGGCTGGTGTACCGCCAGCATCGAGGCCAAGCGTATGCCCCGGGAGATGTGTTCGGCTGGATCATCGTGGCTGCGCACGATGGGGTCGGCCACTTTTACCCACTGCTCGGCCACCCTCCCTATTAGCTCGCGCATGATCGCATCGGACGACGGAAAGTACTTGTAAAACGTTCCGCGCGATACCTGCGCCGCGCGGATGATGTCGTCGATCGAAGGCAAGGTGGCGCGATTCTCCATCAACAACCGCAACCCACAGGTCAGCAAAAGCGAGCGCATGCGCTGCCGCCGCGTGGCTGCAACGCGATGGCGGTGATCAGTCGCCCTTGTCAGCGCTGTTCTAGCGGCTAACTCGTTTTCTATAGCGTTCATTGATCCGTCTCTCCTCAGTTCTCCCGAGGTTGGCATAGCTGCGCGCTCTTCTCGCCGCATGTGCCTAACCCGTTGATGTCGTCTCAATCACAAATACAAAATATACGAAACGTCATCATGACATATAACTCACTATGATGTATATTCCGGGCTTCGGAGAAGGGCGCATGCCCGAGAAGGCCTGCTGTCACTGACGCCCGGAACGAGTCCGTTGCATTGGCACGGCAGCGCGAACCGCTGATGACTCGCAGGCGAGTGACGGACCTACTGGAGCGTAGAAATTGAACAGGAATCATCGAGCGGCAGTGCTCACCATCATCGCGGCGGCGAGCCTGCTGGCGGCGTGTACAGACAAACCTGCGTCCGAACAGTCGGACGCGAGGCCGGTGCGGACCGTGGTCGTGGGGCGTAGCAACGGCACAATCGGCGCAAACTATTCGGGGGAAATCCGCGCGCGTTACGAAAGCCAGCTGGGCTTCCGGACGGCGGGTAAGATCGTTGCCCGGATGGTGGAAGTGGGCAGTCATGTCAAGCGCGGACAGCCGTTGCTGCAGCTCGATCCCACGCAGGAAGCGTTGCAGGTGGCGGCCGCCGGAGCGGATGCGGACGCTGCGAGAAGCCGGGTAGCCCAGGCCCGGGTCGATGTGAAACGAACCGAACAACTGCTGGCTCAGAACTTTGCCTCGCAGGCCGAACTGGACCAGCAGCGCCTGGCGTTGAGCCAGGCCGAAGCCCAGCTTCGCTCGGCGCAGGCGCGCCAGCAACTGAACGCCAACATGCGCGGATTCACGACGCTCGTGGCCGACCGCGATGGCGTGGTCAGCGCCATCAACGCGGAAGCCGGTCAGGTCGTGACGGCCGGCCAGTCGATTGTCACCGTTGCGGCCGACGGCGAGCGCGAGGTGTCGATCAGCATTCCCGAGTCGCGCGTGGACGAATTGCGCAAGGCCCAGAAACTCGCGATCACGGTGTGGGCACATCCGGAAAAGTCCTGGAACGGCAAGCTGCGCGAGCTTGCGCCGGATGCTGACAGTGTCACGCGCACGTACTCCGCGCGTATCTCGATCCTGGAAGCAGACGCCGATCCCAGCCTTCTGCGTCTGGGTATGACCGCGTCGGTCATGGTTCCCGACGTGGACGGCAGTGGCGCGGTTCGCGTGCCGCTGACGGCCGTCGTCGACCACGAGCGTAGCCGGCAGGTGTGGGTCGTGGACCCCAAGACATCACGGGTGATTTCGCGTGAAGTGAAGCTTGGCGCTGCACAGAACGACAGCGTCATTGTGGTGGCAGGCCTGGCGGGCGGCGAGGCGGTGGTGACCGCCGGCGTGCACATGCTGCAGCCCGGCCAGCAGGTGAAGGTGGCGGAGGCGGTGGCCGTCGCCCTGGCGGGAGGTTCGAAGTGAAAGGCGTCAATCTGTCCGAATGGGCGCTCAAACACCCGCAGATGATCGCGTTCCTTTTGTTGCTGCTGTCCGTGGCCGGCGTTTTGGCCTATGGCAGCCTGGGGCAAAAGGAAGACCCCGAGTTCACGATCAAGACCATGGTGGTGCAGGCCTACTGGCCGGGAAGCTCCGCGCAGCAGATGGCCGACCAGGTTGCCGACAAGCTCGAGCGCAAGTTGCAGGAGGTGGCAGAGATCGACTATACGTCGACCTACGTGAGGCCGGGGGAGACGCAGATCAAGGTCAACCTGCGTGAGGAAGTACCGCGATCGGCCGTGCCGGATGTGTGGTATCAGGTCCGCAAGAAGATGGGCGACATCCGCCATACGCTGCCACAGGGCACGCAGGGGCCCTTCTTCAATGACGAGTTCGGGGACACGTTCGGCAATCTATATGCCATCACCGGCGACGGATTCAACTATGACGACCTGAGACGGATTGCCGATGCCGCGCGTAACGAGTTCCTTCGTGTCGACGACGTCAATAAGGTCGATCTCGTGGGCAAGCAGGAGCAGAAGATCTATGTGGAAGTGTCCACCGCCAAGCTTGCCTCTCTCGGGATCGATCCGGCCCTGATTGCTCAGACCCTCGCGCAGACTAACGTGGTCTCGTCGGGCGGTACGGTGCAAACCAGCGCCGAACGGGTGCGGCTGGACGTGAGTGGCGAGTTCGACTCCGTAGACGGCATTCGCGCCATCGGCATCCGTGCCGGCCAGCGTACCTTCCGGCTGGGCGATATCGCCGATGTCCGTCGCGGCTTTGTGGAGCCGGCCACCTCTCGGATGCGGTTCAATGGCAACGAGGCCATCGGCCTTGCGGTGAGCATGCGCAAGGGCGGCGACGTAATCCGGCTTGGCACGAAGCTTGATGAAACGGTTAAGCGCATCGAGGCCACCCTGCCGGTTGGGGTGCAGATTCATGCCGTCAGCGACCAGCCACGCATCGTCGAGCATTCCGTTTTTGAGTTCAAGAAGAGCCTCGCCGAGGCGGTGGTCATCGTGCTCGTGGTGAGTTTCCTGTCGCTGGGCCTGCGGACCGGACTGGTCGTTGCACTGAGCATCCCGCTCGTGCTGGCCATGACGTTCCTGGCAATGTACGTGATGGGGATCGACCTGCAACGCATCTCGCTCGGTGCGCTAATTATCGCGCTCGGGCTGCTGGTGGACGACGCCATCATCGCCGTCGAAATGATGGCGCTGAAGCTTGAGCAGGGCTGGGACAAGTTCCGCGCCGCCACCCACGCCTATACGGCCACTGCGTTCCCGATGCTCACCGGCACGCTGATCACAGCGGCGGGCTTTCTTCCGGTCGGCTTTGCCAAGTCCGGCACCGGCGAGTATGTGTACTCGCTGTTTCAGGTGGTGGGAATCTCGCTGCTGCTGTCGTGGATCGTGGCCGTGCTGTTCACGCCGTACATCGGTTTCAAGCTGTTGAAGGAGCATGCGCACGCCTCGCATGACGAGGATGCGGTCTACCAGCGCGGCTTCTATGTCACGTTCCGCCGCTTCATCGATTTTTGCTTGCGGCAACGCATATGGGTGCTCGGCATCACGCTCGCCGCGTTCGTGGGCGCGCTGGTGCTGTTCAAGGCGGTGCCCCAGCAGTTCTTTCCGGCGTCGGACCGTGCCGAGCTGATCGTGGACATGTGGATGCCGGAGGCCTCGACGTTCGAGGCGAGCCAGAGCGAGGTACTGAAGCTCGAGGCGATGATCAAGGGGGATCCGGACATCGCCGCGGTGACCAGCTTCGTGGGCAATGGCGCGCCGCGCTTCTACCTGCCGCTCGATGCACAGACCCCGAACCTGAACCTTGGCGAAATGCTGGTGATGACCAAGGGCGGCGAGGCACGTGAGCGCGTGAAGGAAAAGCTCGAGAAGCTGTTCGCAGAGAAGTTCCCCAACGTACGTGGCCGCGTCAATCGCCTGGAGAACGGTCCGCCCGTTGGTTATCCGGTGCAGTTCCGGGTGTATGGACAGGACAACGACAAGGTCCGCGCTATCGGCGACAAGGTGGCAGCCATCATGCGCGAGGAGCAGCATGTGCGCCAGGTGAACCAAGACTGGAGTGAGCGCGTCAAGCGCGTTCAAGTCGATGTCGATCAAGACAAGGCGCGTGCACTTGGCATTAGCTCAGGCCAGATCAAGCAGGCGCTCGAGGCGTCGATCTCTGGTACGCCGATCACACAGTTTCGGGAAGAAGACCAGGACATCGACATCGTGTCTCGCCTCGTCGCGGCCGAGCGCGCGGACCTGAACAACCTAAAGGACGCCAAGATCTATGTGCGCGACGGAAAGTTCGTGCAGGTTTCGCAGGTGGCCCGTCTCACCCTTGCTAGTGAGGATGGAGAGTTGTGGCGGCGCAATCGCGTGCCGACGATGACGGTCCGTGCTGACATCGCGGGGGCGCAGGCACCCGACGTCACCCGTGCATTGCTGCCTCGGATCGAGGCCCTTGAGAAGGACCTGCCGCTCGGTTATGGCATCGAGATCGGCGGTGCGTCGGAATCGAGCGCGAAGGCCCAACGCTCAGTGTTCGCGGTGATGCCGTGGACCATTATCGCAGTGCTCGTGCTGCTGATGATCCAACTGCAGGACATGAAGAAGATGGCGATTGTCCTGATGACCGCGCCGCTCGGCCTGATTGGTGTGAGCGTGGTTCTCGCCGCCTTCCGCATTCCGTTCGGTTTCGTTGCGATGCTGGGTGTCATCGCGCTGGCCGGCATGATCATCCGCAACTCGGTGATCCTGGTCGTGCAGATCGACGAGGACGTGCGCGCCGGCGTTCCGTTGTGGACGGCCATTGTCGAGGCGGCGGTGCGGCGGTTGCGTCCGATCGTGCTGACGGCACTGGCGGCCATCCTGGCGATGGTGCCGCTCACCCATTCGGTGTTCTGGGGCCCCATGGCGTGGGCAATCATGGGCGGCCTCGCCGTGGCCACGGTGCTGACGCTCGTGTTCCTGCCTGCCCTGTATGCGACGTGGTACCGGGCCAAGCGCCCCGCGACCGTCTGATCGCGAATCTGACGTTAAGAGTAATTGTGATGAAGAGATTAAAGATGGCCCTGCGGGCTGGGCAAGTGGCCCTGGGCTGCATGCTTTTCCTGAGCGCCGGGGAGTCGGGCGCAATCGACCTCGTGGGCGCCTACGAGCAGGCATTGGCGCATGATCCGACGACCCTTGCTGCGAACGATGCGCTTACGGCGGGGCAGGAGAAGGCCGTGCAGGGCAGGGCCCTACTGCTTCCTAACCTCAGGCTGCAAGGAGGCGTGGGCCGTACCGTCGTCCATTCTTCGGCCACTGACGATGGCGCCTCGCTGATCCCGCCCAATACTTCAGGAACCGTGCGCCAGGCGGGCGTCGTGCTGGTGCAGCCGATCTACGACCGCGGCGCGGTGGCGACGAAGAAGCAGTTGCGCGAACAGACGAACCTGGCGCAAACACAGTTCGGCCAGTCGCGCCAGGATCTCGCCCTGCGGGTAGCAGAAGCGTACTTCGGAGTCGTACTGGGCGAGGAGACGCTGCGCGTGGTACAGGCCGAGAAGGCGGCCTTGCGGCAGCAGCGCGACCGCGCCAAGGCGCGCTTCGACATCGGGCAAGGCAAGATTACCGATCTACATGAAGCCCAGGCGCGTCTGGACGGTGTGGAGAGCCGCGAAGTGACGGCGCAATCCGCACTGGAGCAGCGTCGCACGCGCTTCCAGGAGATCGTTGGCACGTCGCCCGATCAACTGAGCGGGCTCGCTGCCCGGTTCTCGCCCCGGCCGCCGGAGCCGGACAATCTTGCGGCGTGGCAGGCCAAGGGGGAAGAACAGAGCTTCCTCGTCAAGACCCGGCAGTCGGAACTCGACATTGCCGGCGTGGAGATCGACAAGTACCGGCTCGCGAGTCGCCCGACCGTCTCGCTCGTGGCGGGTTATAACACACAAGGGCAGACCGGTAATCTGGCGCCCTGGGTGGCAGCCAATACGCGCTCTGCGACCGTGGGATTGCAGGTCAACATTCCGCTGTACGCGGGCGGAAGCCTGGACTCGCGCGAGCGGGAGTCCGTTGCAAAGAAAAGCCAGGCCGAACAGGAGCTTGCTGCCGCCCGGCGTGATGTGCGCCTGAACGTGCAGGACGGGTTCCTGTCGGTGAAGACCGGCGTGTCGCGTATCGCCGCACTCGAGCAGTCGTTGACGTCGGCGCGTAGCGCGCTGGCGGCGACGACGCTTGGCCGGGACGTTGGCACCCGCACCGAGCCCGATGTGCTCGACGCGCAGCAGCGCGTGTTCGCCGCGGAACTGGACGTGGTTCAGGCTAGGCTGGACTACCTGCTGGGCCGCCTGCGGCTTGCCGCCGCGACGGGCGACTTGAACGAGGACACCTTTCGGTCGCTCAACGACTGGCTCGCCTCCTGACCGCGTCCTCCAATGCTGGGCGAACTACAACACTATTGGAGCGGCGGCTTCCTGGCCGCCAACGCATTCATCGGGTTGAACCTGGTGGGCGCGTTGCTGCTCGGCATGCTGGTCGGCTACGAGCGGTCTTACAACGGCCGTGCCGCCGGCATGCGCACCTACGGACTCGTCTGCATGGCATCCACGGCACTGACGGTATTCGTCGGGCAAGCGTCGCTCTGGTACGGCGGCGCCGCGCCGCACATTCAGGCGGACCCGACGCGGGTCGTCCAGGGCGTGGTCACCGGCATCGGCTTCCTCTGTGCGGGCGTCATTATGAAGGACGGCATGAGCATCCGCGGCCTCACCACCGCCGCCTCCATCTGGGCCGCGGCGGCCATCGGCGTGTTGCTCGGCGTGGGCTTCTATGCGGCGGCATTGCTGCTGGCGCTACTGTGCGTCGCATCGATGTCCTTGTTGCATAGGCTGGAGTCGCGGCTGCCGGGACGCATGACGCTTGATCTGTCGCTGACATTCCAGCCAGGGGAAGCGCCTGACTTCGATCTGCTGATCGAGCGGGCAAGGTCACGCGGCTACCGTGTGCTGAACGACACGCTCACTATCACCTATGCCGACCAACAAGCGCTGTGGCGCGTCAGCCTCGTCGCTCCGGACAAGGCACGCGCGCTGTCGCCGGCTGCACTGGCGGCGGAGATGGCGGCAACCGAGGGCGTATCGCGCTTCAGCATCGTGCCGGTGCGCAGTTGATTCCGTGACAAAAACGAACATGCTTTGGCGCGATTCGCCGGGGCTCGGCAGGAAACCGATATGTCTACAGAAGTGCGACTTCCCACGCCATTGCGCCGTCAGGCCCTGTTATGGGGCGCCGTCGCACTGGGTTTCGGCATTCTGCTTTGGTGCTTGCGACCCGTTCTCACGCCCTTCCTGCTGGGTGCGCTCATCGCATACATGTTGCAGCCGGGCGTCGAGTGGCTGGTGCGCCATCGCACACCGCGCTGGTTCGCGGCGCTCTTGATGATCCTTCTCTTTGCGACGTTGGCCGCGCTACTGGTGTTGTTGGTGGTTGCGGTGGCGCAAGCGGAAGGGCCGCACCTTACCGACCGGGTTCCCATCTTGCTCACGAGGCTGGACGCGTGGCTACAACCTAAGCTGGCACTGCTCGGTCTCGGTCAATCGTTCCACTTCGGCAATATGCGCGACGTACTGGCGAACGTCGAAGGCAGCGAAAAGACGCTGGTCCTCACTGTATGGCAGTACGTGCGCACCAGCGGCGGCATGATGACCACCTTGATCGGCAACGTCGTTCTGGTGCCGCTGGTGCTCTTCTATCTCCTCTATGACCGGCACCAAATGTTCCGCCGCATGGAGAGCCTGGTGCCCCGACGCTGGCTTGGCAAGACGCGCGAGTTCGTTATCGAGATGGACCGCATGCTGTCGCAATACCTGCGCGGCCAGTTGCTCGTGATGGGGGTGCTGGCCGCGTTCTATCCCATTGCGCTGTCGATCGCCGGCTTCCAGATTGCGCTGCCGCTCGGCATCCTGACCGGCTTGGCGGTGTTGATTCCCTACATTGGCTTCGCAACCGGTCTGGTCTTTGCGCTGCTTGCCGCGCTACTGCAATTCGACAACTCGTATGGATTCGCGGCGGTAGCCATCATCTATGGAAGCGGTCAGATCCTCGAGAGCCTCTTCCTTACGCCGCGTTTCGTCGGCGAACGCATCGGCCTGCATCCGCTCGCGGTAATTTTTGCTTTGCTTGCATTCGGCGAGCTGTTCGGTTTTTTCGGCGTGCTGCTTGCGTTGCCAGTCAGCGCGATCCTGGCGACGGCGCTGCGCGAATTGCGCCACCGCTATCTGGCGAGTGCGATCTATGAAAGTTGACCTTGTCCGAAGCTTCCGCAATTGAAGTAACCGTTCTTGCGACGGTGCGCTCAGCTTAGAAGCAACCGTGAATATCGTTCAGAGTTAAGTGCTCGCCCAGCCCATTTCCCGCGATCCGATGCGGGCTGGCTGGTCTTTCAGATATAGGGGGATGTTATGTGTTTGAAGGGGTTTACTGCCATTGTGGGGAAGCTGCATATTCATGCGATGCGTTCAGTCGCTTCTCGCGAAATGCTTGCTTCGCAGTCCGATGCGCAATGGTTCCACGTCTACCGTCGGACCTCGGCAGGTCTGGAACTAGAGCAAAGAGAGAAGGACTTCGACTCAGCTCTGTACTACTACTTGCGTTCCGCGGTACTCCATTGACCTAGCGCGCATGGCTTAGGCGGATGGTGGCTGGATACGCTGCGTCCCACGCAGTAGCCAGGCGCCCGACGTCACCAGTGCGTGCTGCCTCAAATTGAGGCCCTCTGGCTTTAAGGCCGCTCTGCGAAGCGGGAGGCGACCGAAGCGGGTTCAGACAAGCACCACGTTTTGAGCACACAAGGATCTCGTGCATTTAGTCAGAGACGATGTCAAAGTGCTGACCATGATTCCAATCCTTCAGCGCCATCGCGGCGTCCGCACTTCGGAATGTTTGCGACTTCATTGTCATGGGTGCGAGCCCATGGTCGCAGGTCAAGGCGGCCGTAGGCGGCGGTTTGCCCGCGAAGGTCATGCACGGGGCCTCGATGCCGGTCCCTGAGGAGACGCTTTTACGCTACCCCGGGGCGCTGCCGACTGCTGTAGGACAACACCGCGTCGCATGGGGAAAAGGGGCGCGCAATGGGGCGACACGAGGTCAGTCCCACATCCGCCGGTCCGATTCTTGCTGCTCTTGCGTGCGACTTTTCGCAGCAACTGTGAGAGAGATCATGGGCGCTATTTCCAGACGGCTTGCGACACCTTTCCTGTCGCTGTTGATCGGCGTTGCCGCATTTCTTTCAGGGATGGCCGTGGCGGCACTGCAGTCGCGCCTGCGACGAAATGATGCGGCGACCGCCGCGGCCGTCGCGCGATCGCCCGACAGGCCGGATGGACAGTGCATAGGTTGAGGGGGCAACGAGGCCTACGGCGCGGGGGAAGGCCGGTTCGTCAGAAATTCGGCCGCCTCGTCCAAGGCCTCCTGGGCGATCCTGCGCGCGTCGTCCGTGGCGCCCGCGCTGTGCAACAAGGCGAGCGCGGCATAGAGGGCGTGGACGTGCTCCATCGCTTCTTCCAACTCTCGCGCTTCTGTCATAAGGTGATTGATTTCACGTAGGCGGGGAAGATCAATGTTACATCGCAGGGCCCGCCTCCTGTGGCTTGGGCCACGGTCCTATGTTCGTCAGGCCACGATCCATTGCCAAATGCCAAGGCGCTTCCCCTGACGGATGCGGTTACAAGTTTCCAGACGACGACCGATAGCGCGCGTTTCGCGAGGCACCTATGTTCCAACTGGAAGGGCTCTGGAGCGAAGGATGACACAGAATTTGCTACGCGAGAGTGTACCGCCCGATCGTCGCCTAAAGGAACTTAGGGGACACTCTACGAGGCAGCAAGCTGCGGTCGCGGCGTGCGAACCGGCGTTTACTGCGAAAAGTCGCCAAGACGAGAACAGATGGCACCATGAAACTTGTGTTGGAGGCGGCGTCACGCGAGGTGATGGAGCTGAGGCTCACTTTGGTCAGCCTGAAACGGCTTGGGCTTTTGCGGTCATGTCGGCAGTTGGCCGATGGCTCGTACCTCGTCGACGTCGACGACGAGGTGGTACGCGAGTTTTTTGAGGTGGATGTCTTGCTCGATAAGGTAAAAATCAGCACCTTGCAGTAGTGCGGCGTGCAGCAGCATCTCCTTATACCGATCTAGCGGAAAACGCAGCGTGCCCCGGAGGTTGATATGTCCGAAATGCGTGGGCCCCATTCTCCGTAGCCAGTCATCATCAATCTTCTGCCCCTTCTGGCACCAGGCATCCACCGTCACTTGCATGCGCTGCGTGTTCCATGCAATCACGAGATTGGTAAGCAAGGTCAGCGAGCCCGAGATCGCGATCATTTCGTCACGCCGACGGCCCCGTTCCGGCGCAACCTTGCCGGTGTAGACCGCACGCTGGAGTTGATGGACTGACTCTCCGCGATTGAGCAGCGTATGCAACTCCCGCCGGAATTCTGGATTGCCAAAATAGTCGCATAGGAACAGCGTCCGCAGCAGCTTGCCGAGCTGATCAGCGGCACGATAGACGGCATCGCCTTGGGCCGCGCTGCCGAAGCGCTGGAGGGCGACCACAGCGCTGACGCGTCCGGACTTGATAGATGCCACTAGCCGCAGCAGGCCATCCCAGCCATCACGAATAGCCTTGAGAGAGATTTCATTTGCGACGACCGGATTGAGCTTGTCAGGGGCGACCAATCGCCGCGGCAAGTAGAGCTTGCGCTCGGCCAGATTGCGCAGACGCGGGCACAGATCGAATCCAAGCAGTTTCGCAACCGCCATGCCGACGCTCGTATATCCATGCGTGTCGACGGAAAGTCGAAGCAAGCCACCGTCGTCGCGCGTGTCATTGTGGCGCACGACGCCTTCGATCGCGACGCCAGCTTGCCGCTCGTTGAGCACGATCGGCTGGTTGTACACGATTCCGTGCTGGTCCAGCACATGCGTATAGATCCCGACCGCGTGGGTGCGCCGCCGAGGATCGGCGCGGGCATAGAACAGATGGGGTGTTGTCGAGGCTCATGGAGTCGCTCGAGGCTCGTTGGCCGTCTCCCCATAGTTCGGTGATCGTGTGAGTCCGCTGGAACTCAATTACCCGATCATTGGCACGTGCCAGTCGGCCTGGCATCTCCAACGCGCGCATCTGTGTCGAAATGTGCGCCGCGTCCAGCTGGGGAATCATCGCTGCGACGGCCTTGGCATCGATCTCGGTGCCGTGCGCGATCAGCGCGCCGTACAACGCCACGAGTTCGTTCGCGTCACGCGCTCTTCGGGCCAGGAGGACTGCGCTGAACCCGGTGCGGGCGTCCATCTCCATGATCAGATCCGCGAACTGGGCTGTACCGATGGCCTTGAAGAGCATGTCGCGTGTCTTGCGAGGCAGCCCATCCGTGGGCAGTGCCTCCAATGCCGACAGGTGCAGCGTACCGTCTGAGCCGATCGTGACCCGGCCGGCCTCGCGTGCCTCATCCAAGGCCGCAAGATTCACCTTGAGGCGCTCCGTCAGGCGGTTGATAAGCGCATCTGTCGTCGATGGCAAGGCCAGCGACGACAGATGCCGGTCGCGTTCGTTTTTCCATTGCGTCGATGGAATCAGCAGTTGATCCCGTTCCCGGAAAGATAGACTGTGATGAATCCACACGGAGCCACGTCGCAGGCCTTTGCGCAGGCCGGTGATTGCCGAGGCTTCCAACGCATGCAGTGCACGTTTGCGATCGTCATTCTCGATAAGGTCATGCCAACTGCCGCTGGCTGGCACCTCACTGCCGCGGGGTAGCTCACTCGCACCGCTATCGTGCAATTTGCCAATGAGCGCCAATCGGCGCAGGCTGGGTTCCGCTTCCCGGCCGGCAAAATCCAGTTCCCGCAGCGATGTGAGTAGCGCCCGGATCCGCTGATTGTCCTCAGTCAGTGTCTCGCGCACACTGGCC
>NZ_DBHKYV010000003.1:0-65204 GCF_057315035.1 Cupriavidus sp.
GTGTCGGGGCGGGTTGCGGCGGGGCCAGAAGAGGCTGACATCGGGGCTTGTCTCGCGGAGGTCCGGTCGCGTCGAGGCGCCGGCTTTTTATGAGCGGATGGACTGAGCCGCTATCGTAGAGTTGTATTATTTTGCAGGCAACTGTTGTGCCGCGCGGTTTCGCAGCTCCGTGTGGGCTAGCGCGTCTTGCGGAAGGTCAGGTTGATGCGTTCGCTGCCAGTGAGTGCGTGATCACCTGCGGCCAGCGGTGCAATGCCATGGAATACCAGCCGCGACGGCCCGCCCCAGACCACCACATCGCCATGCGCCAGCCGCACGCGGTCGGGCCGGTCGGCACGGCGCAAGCCACCCCACAAAAAGATGGCCGGCAACCCCAGCGACACCGACACGATCGGCGCGCGCAGATCCAGTTCATCGCGATCCTGATGCAGGGACAGGCGCGTACCGGGCAGGTAGCGGTTGATCAGGCAGGCATCGGGTGCAAAGCCGGGATACCCTGCCGCCGCCGCCGCACTGGCGGCGAGCTTGCGGAACACCTCCGGCATGGCCGGCCACGGTAGCCCGGAGTCAGGATCGAGCGGGTCATACCGATATCCCGTGCGATCCGACACCCAGCCGCGCTCACCACAGTTGGTCATGGCTACCGACATGCGCAGCCCGCCCGGCGTAATCAGGTGCCGAAACGGTGAGCCGGCACTGACGTCGGCCACCGATGCCAACAACTGGGGGCCGAGGTCGCGGGCAATGCCACGCAACACCATGGCACCGGGCGCCAATGTTTCAGTGGCAAAAGAGGCATCGGGGTCGGCGGGGAGGGCGTCGAAGAGATCGAAGGTCATGGTTGCCGACCGATGATACAAGGTCTGCCTGATTTCGAGGTAATGGCTCGGCGTAAGACCTTGATTTCGTTTATTGCGATTTTCGTTTATTTCGTTTACGCTCGGCGAATCAATCTCGGAGCTTCATCATGAACAACCAGGTTCAGTCCCAGTTTGCGCTCCCGGTGGAGCAGGAAGTCCAGGCTGCGATGCGCGGTCAGCGCGACCTGGCCGCTTATCTTCGGACACACACTGACACACAACGCATCCAGATTTTCGATGAGAAGGATGAGGCGCATCAAATAGAGTTGCCGACCACTGCCCTACGCTTGCTGCTCGATATCCTGGCGGAACTGGCAGCCGGCAATGCCGTGCAGGTCGTGCCGGTCCACGCCGAACTGACGACCCAGGAAGCTGCGGACTTGCTTAACGTGTCAAGACCCTATCTTGTCAAACTGCTCGAAGACGGTGAGTTGCCGTTCCACAAGACCGGCAAGCATCGGCGTGTGCGCGTCGTGGACCTGATGGCCTACAAGGCCGCGCGCGACAAACTCAGCGAGCAGGCGATGGAAGAGTTGGCACGCCAGGCCCAGGCACTGGGCATGGGCTACGAATGAGATGTGGCCCGAGACGCCGAACTACCGCACCTTCCCCATCCCCTCCAGCAACGCCTTGTGAAATCCCTGTGGATCCTGCATCTGCGGCGCGTGGCCCAGTTCCGGGAATTCCACCAGCGTCGTGTTCGGGATGGCCTTGGCCGTGAGTTTGGCCAGCTCGGGGTAATGGCCGAGCTTGGGCTGGATGTCGGCCGGCGCGGCATCCTTGCCGATTGCCGTGGTGTCCTTGTCACCGATCATTAGCAGCGTCGGGGCCTGGATGGCGCCCATTTCGTAGACCACGGGCTGCGTGTAGATCATGTCGTAGAGCAGGGCCGAGTTCCAGGCCACGATCTGCTTGCCCGGGCCGCGATACATGCCGGCCAGCATCTGGACCCATGGCTCGTAGTCGGGCTTCCACTGGTTCACGTAATACGTGGACTTTTCGTAGTTGCGAATCCTGTCGGCGGTGGTATTCAGCTCACGCGCGTACCACTGGTCCACCGAGAGTGATGGCACGCCTTTGGCCTTCCAGTCCTCAAGCCCGATCGGATTCACCAGCACCAGCTGCTTTGTTTCCTGCGGATACATCAGTGCGTAGCGCATGGCCAGCATGCCACCCGTGGAGTGGCCCATCACGGTCACGTCCGTGATGCCGATCGATGCCAGCAGCGCGTGCGTATTGCGGGCCAACTGCTGGAACGTGTACTGGTAATGCGCGGGTTTGGTCGACTTGCAGAAACCGACCTGGTCCGGCGCCACCACGCGGTAGCCGGCGCCGGTGAGCTGGCGGATGGTTTCCTGCCAGGTGGCGCCGCAGAAGTTCTTGCCGTGCAACAGCACCACGGCGCGGCCATTCGGCTTTTCGGGTTTGATATCCATGAAGGCCATGTCGAGCGGTTGGCCTTGCGAAGAGAACTTGTAGCGCTGAACCGGGTAGGGGTAGTCGAAGCCTTCGAGCTCGGGGCCGTAGGCCGGGCCATCATCGGCCGCATGGGCAAGCGAAGTGGTCAGCGCAAGCGCGGTGAAAAGCAGGCGGGAAAGTTTGGGCATGGTCGGGGCGGAGGTGGACGGCGGTGGAAATCGTCCCACAGATGACCGATCCGCGTACGGGAGAGTTCCGGAGCCCGTACGCCCAATATTTCCTCCGCGGCGTTCTACTCGGCCGCCGCCGCGGCGTTTGCGGCCGCGGTAGAACTGCCCCGCAAGGTGGTTTCCTTCAGGCGGATCACAAAGAACGGCGCGATCAGCGATACACCGGCGCTCAGCAGGAACAGGATCCTGAACGCACGCTCGGCGGCCACGCGCACGGCGACGGCATCGGCCTGGTCACCAGCCGAGATGGCGCGACGGAACATGCTCATGAGTACATCTTCGCCGCCACCGGCATTGGCCAGCGACACGCCGCTATGGCGCAACAGCGCGATCAGCACCGTGGTCAGGACGGCTACACCCACCGCGCCACCAAGCATGCGCGAGAACGCGGTCAGTGCAGTGGCAATGCCCACTTGCTGATGCGGTACGGCATTCTGTGTTGCCACCAGGCCGCTAGGCAGTTGCAGGCCGATTGCCAGACCCAGCACGATCATAACCAGCGCTGCCAGCGTCACCGCGTGCGGCGGCGTGAACGCCAACGCCACGATGGCCACCGGTGCCACCAGGCAGCCGATCATCTGCAGTGGCTTGTAGCGGCCACTCCATGTCATCAAGCGGCCCGAGATATAGGCGCCAAACGGAATTGCCAGCGTCAGCGGCACAAGCCGCAGTGCGGCGGTATCGGCATGCGCGCCACCCACTACCTGGAAACGCAGCGGCAGCAGCACCGACATCGCAATCAACTGGAAGAAGCACAGGAACAGCGTCAGGCAGCAGATTGCCACGGTAGGTACGCCGAGCATGCTCAACGGAATCACCGGATCGCTGGCGCGGCGTTCCTGCCAGATAAACAGCACCAGACCCACCAGGCCAGCCACCAGCAGGCCAATCGTCTGGGGCTCCAGCGGCGAGTGGCCCTGGCCCAGTCGTGTCAGGAACACCAGCACGCCCGACAGCCCGCCGCCAAACAGCAGCGAGCCCAGGTAGTCGATCTTGTGCCGACGGCCGCTGACCGGCAGATGCCGCAGCGCGCGTCGCACCACCACCAAGGCAATCAGCGACAGCGGGATGTTGATCCAGAAAATCCAGCGCCATGACAGGAAGTGCGCCAGGTAGCCGCCGATCACCGGACCCGCCATGCTGGCCACGGCCCAGACGCCGCTCACGTAGCCCTGGTACTTGCCGCGCTCGCGCAGCGGCACCACATCGGCAATGGTGGCCTGCGATACCGAGATCAGGCCACCGCCGCCCAGTCCCTGCAGGATGCGGGCAACGATCAGCATCGGCATCGTGGTGGCCATCGCGCACGCAATCGATGCCAGCAGGAACAGCACGATCGAGAATGTCAGCACCGAGCGGCGCCCGAGCACGTCGGACAGCTTGCCGTAGATTGGCGTGACTACGGTGGAGGCCACCAGATAGGCGGAGATCACCCACGCCATGTCTTCGAAGCCGTTGAGCTGTAGCGCGATATCGGGCAGCACCACGGCCACGATCGATTGTTCAAGCGCGCCAAGCAGGATGGCCAGCATCAGGCCAAAGATGACCTGCATGACCGGCACGTCGGCTGGTGCCGCGTCGGGGGAACGCTGGGAGGAGGGCGCTACGGACATGGAGTGGCCTGCATGGCAGATGAAGGCCCCGGACGGGGCTTCGCTGCTCTTTATCGGACAAGGAGAGCCGCCATTTTAGGCGAGCGCTGAAAACCGTGCTTGTCCGATCGCGTCCTGTGCTGCAGGCCACTGCGGGGATGTTACGTTTTGTCTACATGCTCGAACGACGCGGAGGGGGCATGCAGTCGCCGCACTGGGTGCGGCGTCAGCTTAGAACGTCTCCCAATCGCCGGTGTCGGCCATGGCCGGTGCCGGTGCGGCCGAGGGGCGCTTGCGCGCAGGCGTGGCCAGCACGGGCTCCTTGCGCTGATGTGCCACTGGCGCACGCGGCTTTGCAGCTTGGGCTGGCTGCCGCGACAGCAAGGGTTCGGCCTGGGTGCGGCGCTGTACGGGTGGGCGCGCCGCGGCGGGCACTGCCGCCACGCGTGTCTTTGCTGGGGCTGCCACTGCGGTCCTGGCAGGTTTTGCAGCAGGCTTCGGCAGAGCCGGTGCAGGTTTGGCGGTGATCTGGCGCACCGGTTGCGGTGCCGCCAACCTGCCTGCCGGCGCTACGCGGGCCACGGGCATGGCGCGCTCGCTGCTCCCGGCCGCGGTGCCACGGCCAAGGTCGAAACGCGCCACTTCGGTTACCAGTCCGCTGGCCTGTTGCATCAGGCTTTCGGCGGCAGCGCTGGCCTCTTCCACCAGTGCGGCATTCTGTTGCGTCACGCTTTCCATTTGCGTGATGGCCAGGCTTACCTGTTCGATGCCGGCCGTCTGTTCCTCGCTGGCACTCGAGATCTCGCCCATGATGTCCGTCACGCGACGCACTGCGCCAACGATATCGTCCATGGTCTTGCCAGCCACTTCCACCTGCTTGGCGCCGTCCTGTACCTGACGCACGGAACCGTTGATCAGCTCGCCGATTTCCTTGGCCGCCGACGACGAGCGCTGCGCGAGGCTACGCACCTCCGCCGCCACCACGCTGAAGCCGCGACCCTGTTCGCCTGCGCGTGCCGCTTCCACTGCGGCATTCAGCGCCAGGATATTGGTCTGGAATGCGATGCCTTCGATCACGCCAATGATTTCCGCCACGCGTGCCGACGACTTCGAGATGCCGTCCATGGTATCCACCACGCTGCGCACCACGCGGCCGCCTTCGGTAGCCACGTCCGACGCATTGACTGCCAACTGATTGGCCTGGCGTGCATTCTCGGCGTTCTGGCGTACCGTGGACGTCAGTTGCTCCATCGATGCAGCGGTTTGTTCAAGCGAAGCGGCCTGTTCTTCGGTGCGTTGCGAGAGATCGGTGTTGCCAGTGGAGATTTCGCGTGCGGCGGTATCGATCGAACCTGCCGCCTGCTGGATGCCTCGCACCAGCATGCCCAGTTGCCCGAAAGCCCGTTCCAGGGCGCCAAGCATGCGGCCCATCTCGTCCTGGCTGTGCACCTCGATGGCATGACCCAGTTGCCCTTGCGCCAGCGCTTCCGCTGCATCGAGCGCCTGGGTAGCTGGGCGAGTCACCGAGCGCGTCAGGCCGATACCGAGCAGCGACGCGATGATTGCCGCCACGATCGACAGGCCAATCAGCAGGTTACGCGTGAACTGATACTGCTGGCTCGCCGCGTCAACGGCTTCGGTAGCCATCTTGCGGCCCATGTCGGCCATGGCATCGAGCTTGTCGAAATACGCGGCCTGCGCCGCCGGCAAGGTCACCACGAGCCCGGCGCGTGCGCCGTCGAATTCGCCGCCACGCAGTTGCTGCATGACCAGGTCGAGTTGGCCGTTGTAAGCCGCACGCGCCTGCATCAGGTCATCGAAGCTGGTCTTCGCCGCCGGATTGGTGGATGCGCGCATCACCTTGCCAAGATCTTCGAGCGTGGCGCTGACCTTCTCGCGGATCTTGCCAATTTTTTCGGCGTTCTGTGTGGCCAACGCCGGATCCTCGGTCAGGGCCGCGTCGCGGACCATGATGCCGATCGTCAGCACCTGTTCCTTGGCCAGCTTCAGGTCCAGCACGCGCAGCAGACGTTGCTCCACGGCCGAGTGCAACGCGTCGTTCATGCTGCCGAGCGATTTCACGCCCACGGCGGCCACGGCCGCCAGCAGCACGACCACCACAAAAAACGCCAACGACATCCGCGCGCCGATACCCATTTTTCGCAAGCCCATCACTTCGTACCTTTCTTTCGGTCGGTTGTGTTTGTACGACTGGCAACCGCCCGAATCCGGGCGTCGCACGGACCGGCTATCGGCGGGCATTTGCCGGCCTTGAGCGAAAAAATGAAATAGGGGGGAAAGTCGCTGCTCTTTCACAAATTGCCGGGGCAGCGCAAGGTTTCTAATCTGTCCCGTGCACTTTGACCTCGCCAGAACTGGCGGGCGCGGCGGAGCAGTTTGCCGCGAAGGACGCGGGCTCAAAAAAAAGAAGCCCACGCGCGGGGTGCTCGTAGGCTTTCAGGACTGCTGTGAAAGGTCCGGCTGTACCCGGACCCGAATCGCGAAGATAAACCCGCTTACATGAGGTGTAAATCCCGCTTCTATCAGGGGTTACCCTTATGGCGGGTGTAACGATTGCACTACATGAATAACAAAAGTGATCGCAGGCGACACTTTTGTTCTTACCGACGAATAACGGACGATTGCCGGAAACCTTTAGCTGGCGCGGGTTCCAGGGCATGAGCAGAATTTCGTCGGTCACCCGCAGAGGCTATGTGCTACACGAAGCACAAATTCATGGCAATAAAATGAGTAGAGCAATTCCTCTAGCCCAGCCATGCGGTGGACTCGTCAATGCTTGTAAAACTTTGTTACTCTCCCGCCTGAAGTATTCCCCTTCTCTCCTGCGGATGCCAACCACAGTGGCCAGCCGGGCAGCGTCCTTCACTTTTGTGAAGCGCCTGTTTGCTGCAATCATGTGGAGCCACCGCGCCGGTTCCGAGAGCGAATGTTTCAAGTCTCGCCGCGATCAGTTCGCGCTATACGTCACTTTTAGTGCGACACCAACCGAAGTACCTGATCATCGGACCGTTGTCAGCCGCCAGAACCCTCGCGGGCTCTTCCGGAGAAGTTGTGAAGAAGGAAATCAAGGCTCCCAGACCCAGTCGGAAGCTGCAGCACTTGCAGTTCGCCGCGCACAACGCCAGTCGCGTTGCCGTCATTGTTCACCTGTCGAATGGCACGCGGCTGAACGGCATCGTGCTGGCCGCGGACAACTACATGATCCTGCTCGGCCGCGATGCCGACGATCCAACCCCCACGCTGATCTACAAGCGCGCCATTACGGTGGTCACGCCCGCGCACGCATCCGAGGACACAACCGCAATGCTCGACGCGGAAGCCTCGCCGGATTTCGTGCGGCTCTATATTCCGCGCACACGCAAGCGCCGCTGAGCCATGCCAGGTGCGGCGCCCCCGGGGCCCGCGCCGCTATATATAAGGGCGGCCTGGACGCGCCAGGCGCGCGTGATATACCAGATCGCACTGCGCCCGCAACTCTCGCAAAGATCACTCTAAAGTCTTCCTTCCCGAGGTCGATAACCCTTGCAACGGAGGCACTCTCGCCCTGCAAAGCAGGCAGCCAACGTTACGGCACCCGCCGGAATGCCTAAAACATTGCAAATAGGAGTCGTACCATGGCGCAAGTCATTAATACCAATTCGTTGTCGCTGATGACGCAGAACAACCTGACGGCGTCGCAATCGTCGTTGAACACGGCGATTCAGCGCCTGTCGTCGGGTCTGCGTATCAACAGCGCAAAGGACGATGCAGCCGGCCAGGCCATCGCCAACCGCTTCACCGCCAACATCCGCGGCCTGACCCAGGCTCAACGTAACGCCAACGACGGTATCTCGCTGGCGCAAACGACTGAAGGCGCGCTGACCGAAGTCAACAACAACCTGCAACGTATCCGTGAACTGTCGGTGCAGTCGGCAAACGGCTCGAACTCGTCGTCGGACCTGCAATCGATCCAGGACGAAATCGCACAACGTCTGGCAGAAATCGACCGTACGTCGGCCCAGACCGACTTCAACGGCGTGAAGGTCCTGTCGGGCGCCGCCAAGCCGCTGACGATTCAAGTGGGTGCCAACGACGGCGAAACGATCTCGATCAACCTGTCGGAAATCTCCTCGAAGACCCTGGGCCTGAGCGGCTTCAGCGTTGCCGGCAAGGTGAACACGGCTGCTACGCTGACCGACGTGCAGAACTCGCAAACGGCCGCTGACAAGGCTGTTGCCACGCTGCCGGCCAACACGTATCAAGTGACGACGTCGAACACGGCCGCCACGAGCAAGCAAGTGCTGTCGAAGCTGAGCGACGGCGACACCGTTGCAGTCGGCGGCGGCTCCACCTACACGTACGACGCCAAGGCTGGCAACTTCAAGTACACCGCCAACGTCGCTGCTGCTGGCGTTGCTGCTGAAGCTGCCAAGCTGACCCCGGCCTCGGGCAAGAACACGGCTGTCTACACGAACCTGTCGGCTTCTTCGGCTTCGACCAGCTTCGAAATCGATACGGCAGGCAAGATCACCATCGGTGGCCAGGCAGCTTACCTGGATGCAGGTGGCAACCTGACGACGAACAACGCCGGTGGCCTGACGCAGACCACGGTTAGCGCCGTTATGGGTGCAGCCGCTGGTGCAGCCGCTGGTGCAGCCAGCGTTGCAGTGGGTAGCACGACGTACAAGTCGGACGGCGCTGGTGGCTTGAACTACAACGCCACGGCCACCTCTGACCAAGTGGAAACCGCCCTGGCAGCTGCTGCCTCGAACAGCACGGTGACGTTTGCTCCGGGTTCGCTGATGACCGGTACGGCCACGCTGACGCAAGCCACGCAAACGTGGGACGTGTTCACCGATTCGACCGGTTCGCTGACCAAGACCGCCAGCTACACCACGAACTACGCTGTTGACACGACCACCGGCAAGGTGACCGTGGCTGCCGGCGGTACGGCTGCCAACAACGCCGCCAACGTCGGCAAGACGGCCAACATCGATGCCAACGGCAAGCTGACGACCGACGCGATCAGCGCCGGTTCGTCGACGACCGACCCGCTGGCCGTGCTGGACAAGGCCCTGTCGACGGTTGACAAGCTGCGTTCGTCGCTGGGTGCTGTGCAGAACCGTCTGGATTCGACGATCTCGAACCTGGGCACCACGATCACCAACCTGTCCTCGTCGCGTTCGCGCATCCAGGACGCAGACTACGCAACGGAAGTGTCGAACATGACCCGCGCCAACATTCTGCAACAGGCTGGTACGTCGGTTCTGGCTCAAGCCAACCAATCGACGCAAAACGTGCTGTCGCTGCTGCGTTAATCACGCCGCAAGCTCCGCAGGAAACCGGGCCCTCGGGCCCGGTTTTTTGCCGGAGTGCTACGCAAGCGGACACGCCGCTTGCATAGCACTTCTCATATAGAGAGACCGGATCATGAGCATTTCCGCTGCCGCCGCCTCCACCGTTGCCGCTTCCGCGGTGCTTCAGCACGACCCCGTCGTGCCGACCCCGGTCGCGCCCAGGGCCGTGTCCGCTGCCTATGGCACCGGTGCGCCGGCCGACGAGGCGGGCCGCGATGCGCTGCCACAGGATATGACCACGGCGGTACAGGAACTTCGCGATGTGTTGCGTACCACGCCATTCGGTCTCCAGTTCGACATCGACGACGTCACGCACAAGGTCATCACCAAGGTGGTGGACCGCGAAACCGGCGAGATCATCCGCCAGTTGCCGTCGGAGGAAATGGTGCGCATCGCGCATGCCATGAACAAGCTGCAAGGGCTGCTGGTACGGCAGTCCGCCTGACAACAAGACACAAAGTCTCTCCCGTCTGGTACGTAATCCAGCACGTAACTAGTACGCAAAACACAATAAACGAGGTAACAGCATGGCATCCGTCTCCTCTCTCGGCATCGGTTCCGGCATGGACCTGAACACGCTGCTCGACCAGCTGACCACGGCCGAAAGCGCGCCGCTCACGCTGCTGCAGAACCAGCAGACCGCCTACCAGGCCAAGTTGTCGGCCTATGGCACGGTGCAAAGCGTGCTGTCGTCGTTCCAGTCGACCGCCACCAAGCTGGCCAATGCGGACACGTTCTCGGCGGTCAAGGCCAGCGTGAGCAACACGGCGGTGATGAGCGTGGCCACCGGTACCAATGCCGTTGCCGGTACGTATTCGGTCAACGTGACGAGCATGGCGCAAGCCCAGTCCCTGGTCAGCGGTGGCCAGGCCGCACAGGATTCCGCGGTGGTCCACGGCACGCTGCCCGCCACGCTGACCTTCAATTTCGGCACCATTGGCGGCTATGACAGCAGCACGGGCCAGTACAGCAACCCGACCTTCTCGACCTCGTCGGATTCGGCCAAGACGGTCACGATCGACAGCAGCAACAACACGCTGCAAGGCATGCGCGACGCGATCAACAAGGCCAATATCGGCGTGACCGCGAGCATCGTCAACGACGGTGGCACCAAGCCGTACCGCCTGGTGCTGACGTCGAACAGCACGGGCGAGACCAACAGCATGCAGGTGTCGAGCTCCGACTCTGACCTGCAGGCACTGGTTGGTTTCGATCCGGCCAGCATGGACGCTACCGGATCCACGTCGAACGGCGTGCGCGAAGCAGTGCGCGGCACCAACGCCAACCTGACGGTGAACGGCATTTCCATCACCAGCGCCAGCAACACGGTCAAGGACGCCGTGCAGGGCCTGACCATGACGTTGTCGCAGACCGGCACCACCAGCCTCAGCGTGACGCGCGACACCGATTCGATGAAGTCGGCCATCACCTCGTTCGTGTCCGCCTACAACAATATCCAGTCGGCGGCCTCGACGCTGACCGCTTTCGATGCATCGGCCGGTACCAGCTCGGCACTGACCGGCGACGCCGTGCTGCGCAATATCCAGACGCGCTTGCGCAGCGTGCTTACCACGCCTGAGAGCGGCTCGGCCTACAGCACGCTGTCGGCAATCGGCGTGTCGTTCCAGAAGGACGGCACGATCGCCGTGGACGATACCAAGCTGACCAAGGCGCTGAACGACAACCCGGCCGCGGTAAGCCAACTGTTCGGTGGCGATGGCACCACGGGTGGCGTTGCGCGCTCGATCGCCAGCACGATCGACGGTTTCAATGCCACCAGCGGTTCGCTGAAATCCGCCCAGGACGGCCTGACCCAGACGCTGAAGGACCTGAGCACGCAATTCACCGACGAGCAGAGCCGCATCAACGACACGATTGCACGTTACCGCACGCAGTTCACAAACCTTGACCTGATGGTGTCGCAGATGAACTCGACCAGTTCATACCTGACGCAGCAGTTCAATGCACTGAACAGCTCCAGCAGCTCGAAGTAAAGAGAAGGAATTCCACCATGTTCGCGCGCCAAGCCATCAATGCCTATGCCCAGGTCGGTGTTCACACCGGCGCCATGAGCGCCAGCCCGCACAAGCTGATCGTCATGCTCTATGACGGTGCGCGTGGCGCGATTGCGCGCGCGAAGTTCTGCATGGAAGCTGGCGATATCGCCGGCAAGGGCAAGGCCATCTCGAAAGCGATCGACATCGTCGACAACGGTCTGCGCGCGGTGCTGGACCATACCGCGGGCGGAGACATTGCCGCCGATCTCGAACGCCTCTACGAATACATGACGCGCCAACTGATGCTGGCCAACCTGCGCAATAGCGCCGAGATGCTCGGCGAAGTGGACGGCCTGCTGGAAAACCTGTCGTCGGCCTGGGCGTCGATCGATCCGGATGCCCCGGCGGCGCAGGCCGACGCATTCACCGCACAACCCGCCTGAAGCCCACAGGAAACCACTGGAATCCCGCGATGTTTGCCATGTCTCCGATTGTCAGAAGCTACGAGGAACTGCTGGTTCTGTCCGAGCAGATGCTTGAGGCCGCCCGTGCATCAAACTGGGATGCGCTCGCCGACCTGCAGAAGGTCTATATGGCCGAGGTGGACCGCCTGCGCCAGCTCGATCACAGCGCGCAGTTCTCCGATGATGAACGCCTGCGCCGCTTCCATCTGCTGGAACGCATCCTGGCCTTCGATGCACGCATTCGCGACCTGACCATGCCGCGCCTGGCCGAGCTGGGCAACCTGATCAGCAACTCGCGTCGCAAACAGGAACTGTCGGCTGCCTACGGCGCAGCATACTGAATCTACGCAGCTTCCCGTCATGGCGGGACTTCACGCGTATCACGTCCGACCCTTTCCGCTGACACGCGCCCATGACCGGCATCCAGATTCCCTCGGCGCTGATTCCGCATCAGACGCCGGACCCGCAACTCAGCCGCCCCGCGCTGGCCATCGACAAGCTTGCCGCGCTGATGCCGGTGCCCGAGGTCAGCCAGGGCGACGTCCAGTCGTCCACCGGCGGTACCGTACAGGCACGCCAGCCGAACAGCATCTTGCCCGGCGGTGCCGACCCACGGCTGGCCGGCCAGACCGGCTCCACGCGCGAGACGCTGAGCTTTGCGGCACGAGCCATCCTTGACCTGTTCGATGGTGGCGACGCACAGCCGCTGCGCGGCAACACGCCGCTGCTGCCCGGCGCACCCGGTGCGGGCAGCAACGCCACCACGGCGCTGTCGAATGCGCTCGCGTCGCTGGTGGACCAGAGCGGCATGTTCTACGAATCCCATGTGGCCCAGTGGGTCATGGGCCAGCGCCCGCTGAGCAGCCTGCTGCAGGAGCCCCAGGCTACCCTGCGCATGCCGGCACAGGGTACGCCACAGTCGTCAGGCAACCCATCGGCGCCCACACAGACGGCTGGTGCGCCGGTGGCATTGTTGCCCTATGGCGGTCCTGCGGCACAGCCGTCGTCCGCGCCGCCTAGCGCCACGCTGCTGGCCGAACTGACGCGACCGGTCATCTATCCGCTCAGCACCGGTGTACCGGCACCTTCAGCGCAGGCAGGGCAGGGCGCCCAGCCGCATGGCGCGCCGGGCAATCCGCAAACGAACAATGCGCAGTCGAATCATGCGGCGGCGCAAGGCAACGCAGTGCCGGCCACGCCCGCCGAGCAGCGCCGCGCAGCCCACGCCAATGCCGCGGCACATGCCTACCAGGTAACGGCCGAGGTGTCGCAGGACGGCCATCACATCGCGCAAGCCCAGCGCGCGGCCATCATCGCCACCTGGAACGCGCCCGACGCTACCGCGGCACAGACCCGACCGGATGCCGGACCGCCCGTGCATCCGGCCAGCGAAGGGGTGGTGCGCCAGCAGCTGGAATTGCTGGCAACCCAGCAGTTCCGTGCCACGCTCGAAGCGTGGCCGGGTATGCCGTTCGATTGGGAAGTGTCGCGCGATGCCGGCCATGCCGAGACACCGGACGCGGCAGCGCAGTGGAGCACGCGCGTACGGCTGGAACTGCCGCGTCTGGGTAATATCGACGCCGTGCTGACGCTGGGTCCCCAGGGGCTTGACGTGCGCATGGTGGCCGGAGATACCGATACGGCTGCGCAACTGATTCAGGGGCGGATGGATTTTCGCGGCCAGCTCGATGCGCGTGGTATCGCGCTACTCAATGTGTCCGTGCAAACACGCGATGAAGACGGGGGAGCATCGGCATGAGCGACAGCAGCAACGATCGCGGCGTGGCCGTCGCGCTTTCCTACCAGGCCGCCGACAAGGCGCCACGCGTGGTGGCCAAGGGCTATGGCATGTCCGCCGACGCCATCATCACGCGCGCCCGTGAAGCGGGAGTCTATGTGCACGGGTCGCCGGCACTGGTGAACCTGTTGATGCAGGTAGACATGGACAGCCAGATCCCGCCGCAGCTCTATGTTGCGGTGGCCGAATTGCTGGCCTGGCTGCATGCGGTAGAGACGGGCGAGAACACCCAGCTGGCGACGATCTAACTCCCCTCTCCCGCCAGGCGGGAGAGGGGAGCAAATCCAAACATCAAACCGGCATGTTCATCATTTCCTGATACGCGGCGGCCAGGCGATTGCGCACCTGTACTGCGGTCTGGAACGAGATGTTGGCCTTCTGCATGTCGATCATCACGTCATTGAGTGCCACGCCAGGCTTGCCCATTTCAAAGGCCTCGGCCTTGCCGTAGGCACGGTCCTGCGTGGCATTCAGGCGTTGCAGCGAACGCTGCAGTTCACCGGCAAAGCCTTCGGTCGCGGCCGAAGGCGTCTGGGGGGCAGTACCGCCGCCAGCTACCTGCGCGAGGCCGCGCATTTGCTGGAGCATGCCCTCGATGGAAGAAATAGTCATCGCACGTACAGGTTGGTAAGTCGGAGATCAGGGCGAACGCGGCGCAAGCGCCACTTTCGATCCTGTTTCAGCCCTCGCACTGTACTGATCCTCCCGCATCCCCCAAAGCACGAAATCGGCGGGAAAACCTCGCCTATTCAGCCGATTGTTCTTCCACCTTCTGGCTGATCATCGCTACCGTGCCGAATCTGGCGGTCGGTAGCGCGTTGCACCAACCGCCCACGGCTCATGAAATATCAACTATCGCGGGGAGTGCGCGTGTTTTTTCAGCAGCGTAGTGTGAGCCGTGCCGAGATGAATAACGGCAGCAAAGGCCAGAGTGGCAAGGGCAGGGTTTACCCGGCCAAGCCGGAGATGCGCGCATGAACGCGGCCGCCACCCTGCCGAACGGCGCGGCCCTGGTCGACAAACTGAAGGCCAATCCGCGTCTGCCCCTGATGTTGGGCGGCGCGGCGCTGGTTGCCGCGATTGCCGTGGGCGTGATGTGGTCGCGCCAGCCGGACTACAAGGTCCTGTACACGAACCTGTCCGAGCGCGACGGCGGCGCGGTGATCCAGTCGCTGCAGCAGATGAACGTGCCGTACAAGTTCGCCGAAGGTGGCGGTGCGGTGATGGTGCCGTCGGAGAAGGTCCACGAGACCCGCCTGCGCCTGGCCAGCCAGGGCCTGCCCAAGAGCGGTACCACGGGCATGGAACTGATGGACAACCAGAAGTTCGGCATCAGCCAGTTTGCCGAGCAGGTGAACTACCAGCGCGGGCTGGAAGGCGAGCTGGCCCGGTCGATCGAGTCGATCGGGGCCGTGCAGTCGGCACGCGTGCACCTGGCCATCCCCAAGCCCACGCTGTTCGTACGCGAACGCCAGAAGCCGACCGCGTCGGTGGTGCTGCAGCTTTACCCGGGCCGTGCCATCGATGAAGGCCAGGTTGCCGCGATCACGCACCTGGTGTCGTCGAGCGTGCCGGAACTGACCCCGAAGTCGATCTCGATCGTGGACCAGCACGGCAACCTGCTGTCGGGTTCCAGCGACCGCTCGATGGACGCCACGCAGCTCAAGTACGTCCAGCAGGTCGAACAGAATTACGTCAAGCGTGTGGAATCGATCCTCACGCCGATCCTTGGCAAGGACAACGTCCACGCCCAGGTCACTGCCGATGTGGACTTCGCGTCGGTAGAGCACACCGACGAGAGCTTCAAGCCCAACCAGGACCCAACCAAGGCGGCCATCCGCAGCCAGCAGACCAGCGAATCGAACCAGCAAGGTTCGTCGCCGGTGGGCGGCGTGCCGGGCGCGCTGTCGAACCAGCCGCCGGCCGCCGCCGTGGCTCCGGTCACCACGCCGCAGCCGCCGCGCCAGCCCGGCCAGCCGAATCCGCCGGCCCAGGCCAACCAGGCTACGCAGACCGCCGAGAAGACCGGCCCGAGCAGCAACCGCCGCGATGCCACCACCAACTACGAGCTCGATCGTACGGTGCGTCACGTGCAGCAGGCCCCGGGCGGTGTCAAGCGCCTGTCGGTGGCCGTGGTGGTGAACTACCGCAGCAAGGTCGACGCCAAGGGCAAGCCGGTCACTGAAGCGCTGTCGGCCAAGGAACTGGCCCAGATCGAGAACCTGACAAAGGAAGCAATGGGCTTCTCCGCAGATCGCGGCGATTCGCTGAACGTGGTCAACAGCCCGTTCACGGCCGAAAACGAAAAGGAACCGGAACTGCCGCTGTGGAAGCAGCCGCAGATGATCGACCTGGCCAAGACCGGTGTCGGCTACCTGCTGCTGGCCATCCTGGGCATCTTCCTGTGGTTCAAGGTGGCGCGTCCGGTGCTGCGCAAGTACACCGCGCCGCCGCTGCCCGCACCAACGGACGCATCGGAAGCCACCGCGGAAGCCGTCCTGCTGCCGCCGGAAGAGGAAACCAATCCGGAAGTGCTGCGCCTTGCCGCGAAGTACGAAAGCGACCTCGCGCTGGTGCGCGACGCCGCGCAACGCGACCCGCGCCTGGTTGCCAGCGTAATCAAGACTTGGATGGCAAATGACGAAGGCTAACAAGGGAGCCCCCGAGAAGGGCCTGCAGAAGAGCGCCATCCTGATGATGGCGGTTGGCGAAGACGCAGCCGCCGAAGTCTTCAAGCATCTGTCGCCGCGCGAAGTGCAGCAGCTGGGTTCGGCCATGGCCGGCCTGTCGGCGGTGACCCGCGAGGAAATGGCCGAGGTGCTGTCGGAATTCCGTGGCGAGACCGAACAGTACCTGGCACTGAACGTCGATTCGAGCTCGTTCATCAAGAGCGTGCTGAACAAGGCGCTGGGCGAGGAGCGTGCGCTGTCGGTGATCGAGGACATCCTCGAATCGCGCGATCCGGGCGGTGGCATCGATTCGCTGAACTGGATGGATGCAACGTCGGTGGCCGAGCTGATCAAGGACGAACACCCGCAGATCATCGCCACGATCCTGATCCACCTGGACCGCCAGAAGTCTTCGGAAGTGCTGGGCTTCTTCACGGAACGCCTGCGCAACGACGTGATCCTGCGTATCGCCACGTTCGGCGGCGTACAGCCGGGCGCGCTGCAGGAACTGACCGATGTGCTGACCAAGCTGCTGGCAGGCCAGAGCCTGAAGCGCAGCCGCATGGGCGGTGTCCGCACGGCGGCCGAGATCATCAACCTGATGAGCACGGCCCACGAGGAAGCGGTCATCGACGGCGTGCGCACGCACGACGCGGACCTGGCGCAGAAGATCATCGACGAGATGTTCCTGTTCGAGAACCTGCTGGAGATCGACGACCGCGGCATCCAGCGCGTGCTCAAGGAAGTTGCTACCGAATCGCTCATCGTCGCGCTCAAGGGCGCGCAGCAGGAACTGCGCGACAAGTTCATCCGCAACATGTCGACGCGTGCCGGCGAGATGCTGCGCGAAGACCTGGATGCACTGGGTCCGGTACGTGTATCGCAGGTCGAGGCCGAGCAGAAGGCCATCCTGCAGGTGGTGAGACGCCTGGCCGAGGCCGGCGAAATCCAGATTGGCGGAGGAGACGATGCCTACGTTTGAGCGCGGCCTTGCCGCAGGCCGCGGCCCGGGCCGCGGCGATCCCGGGTTCTTTGGTGCGCCCAGCGCGCCTGGCAGCACGCAAGGATCCGGCGGTCTCACGAACCTGCATCAAAGCGACGAAGGCTTCCAGGGCTTCGAGCCCCCTGCGCGCAGCCGCATGGGTGGCGATGCCTGGAAGCGCTGGCAGATGGATTCGCTCGATCCGCGCGAGGCACTGCGCAAGGTACTCGAGGCACAACTGCCGGTCGAGCCGCCGCCCCCGCCGCCAGTCGATTTCGCAGCCCTCGATGCGATGCGCGAAGGCGCACGCAAGGAAGGTTATGCGCAAGGCTATACCCAGGGCCAGACCCAGGGCTACGGTGACGGTCACCGTGAAGGCTATGCGCGCGGTCTGGAATCCGCACGCAATGAAGCCGCTCGCCTGCAGGAACTGGCCGGCAATTTCCGCGAAGCGCTGGGCCGCGTCGATACCGAAATCTCCGAGGCCTTGATCGCGCTGGCACTCGACGTGGCGCGCCAGTTGGTGCGCAAGACGATGGAAATCGATCCGGCCGCGCTGATCCCGGCGGCACGCGAACTGATCAATGCCGAGCCGCCGCTGTCCGGCGCGCCCTGCCTGCTGCTCAATCCCGAAGACATGACGCTGGTGGAAACCCACCTGCAAGGCGAACTCGAAGGCGCCGGCTGGACCCTGCGCGCGGATGCCACCGTGGCACGCGGCGGCTGCATTGCCAGCGCTGCCAGTGGTGAACTCGATGCCACGCTGGGTACGCGCTGGGAACGCGTGATCAAGGCGCTGGGCCGCAACGATCCGTGGGAGCCCCCGCATGCATGAACCCCAGGCCACGGCGCATGACGCCGCATCGGCACATACCGGGCGCTGGCGCGATGCGTTGGCATCGGCGTCGACCAGCATCGCCGAAATCGACAGCAAGCGAACCTGTGGCCGCCTGACCCGCGCCGCTGGCCTGGTGCTGGAAGCCGTGGGCCTGCGCATGCCGGTAGGCAGCGACTGTCTCATCGAACTGCCGGCCGGCCAGCATTCGCATGGCGGTCCGCGCACCGCGGAGGCCGAAGTGGTCGGCTTCGGCGCCGACCGCCTCTACCTGATGCCGCAATCGGACGTGGCCGGCCTGGTGCCCGGCGCGCGTGTTTATCCGCTGGAACCGTCGCCGTTGCCCAAGGGCGTCAGTGCACCGCGCGAGCCAGGTTCGAAGCGATTGCCGGTGGGCGATGGACTGCTGGGCCGCGTGCTCGATGCCGCCGGCCGTCCGCTTGACGGGCTTGGGCCGATCACGGCCGCCAGCGAAGTACCGCTGGCCGGTACGCAGATCAACCCGCTGATGCGTGCCCCGATCGAAACCGTGCTGGACACCGGTGTGCGTGCCATCAACGGCATGCTGACCGTGGGCCGCGGCCAGCGCATGGGCTTGTTCGCAGGCTCCGGCGTGGGTAAATCGGTGCTGCTGGGCATGATGGCCCGCTACACCAACGCCGACGTGATCGTGGTGGGCCTGATTGGCGAGCGCGGTCGCGAAGTGAAGGAATTCATCGAGAACATTCTCGGCGAGGAAGGTCGCAAACGCTCGGTCGTGGTGGCCGCGCCGGCCGACTGCTCGCCGCTGTTGCGCATGCAGGGCGCAGCGTATGCCACGCGCCTGGCCGAGTACTTCCGCGACAAGGGCCAGCACGTGCTGCTGATCATGGATTCGCTGACCCGTTACGCGATGGCCCAGCGTGAAATCGCGCTGGCCATCGGCGAGCCTCCGGCCACCAAGGGCTATCCGCCTTCGGTATTCGCCAAGTTGCCGACGCTGGTGGAACGTACCGGCAATGGTCCGGAAGGCGGTGGCTCGATTACCGCGTTCTACACGGTGCTGACCGAGGGCGACGACCAGCAGGATCCGATCGCCGATTCAGCGCGCGCCATTCTGGACGGCCACATCGTGCTGTCACGCAGTCTTGCCGAGGCTGGTCACTATCCGGCCATCGACGTGGAAGCTTCGATCAGCCGCGCGATGACCGCGCTGATCGAGCCGTCGCAGTTTGCCTCCGTGCGGCGGTTCAAGCAGTTGATGTCGCGCTACCAGCGCAACCGCGACCTGATCAGCGTCGGTGCCTATGTGCCCGGCAACGATCCGGAGCTTGATCTCGCGATTCGCCTGCATCCGCGCATGGAGGCATTCCTGCAGCAGGACATCCACGAACGCGCCGACTATGAGGTGTCGATCGCCCAGTTGCACGCGACCATCGGAGTCACAAACCATGGCTAAGACTTCACCGCTCACCACGCTGGCCGACCTGGCCCAGGACAACACGGAAAAGGCCACGCGCGAACTGGGCCGCCTGCAGGGTCTGCGCACGCAGGCCGAGCAGCAGCTCAACGCGCTGACCGAATACCGTCACGAGTATCGCGCGCGCATGCAGGCGATTGCCGCCGAGGGCATGACGTCGAGCCGCTGGCACGATTTCTCGCGTTTCCTGGATTCGCTCGACCATGCGATTCGCCAGCAGACCAGCGCGCTGGCCAAGGCCGAAGCCGACTTGCTGGCCGGCCGTGCCAACTGGCAGCAACAGAAGCGCCGCCAGAACTCGTTTGAAACACTGATTACCCGCGCCGAAGTGCGCGAGCAGCAGGTTGCCACGCGCCGCGACCAGCGCGCCAACGATGAATATGCAGCCCGTATCGCCCGCCAGCCGGTGAACGGCCAGAACTGACCTGCCAGAACCCACAATGATCGATATCAGCCAGCTAGTCGGCAATGCCGCCGCCCTGAACAACCTGAAATCGCCGGACGCATCGTCCAGCAAGGGCGCCGACGCCAACCTGTTCCACGACGTGCTGTCGCGTGCGCGCGAGGACAACCAGCAGGGCGCGCCGGCCGCCGCCTCGCAAGTCAAGGTCCCGCCGAAAGACAACGGCAAGCAGGCCGATGCCTCGAAGGACACTGCCGCGCAGAAGCCCCAGCAGCCGGCGGCGAACAACGCGCTGCCGCAGAAGGATTCGGCAAAGGTCGCCGCCAAGACGGATAGCGGAGACAGCGACACCAAGGATTGCCCGGACGACGATACCGCATCGAGCGATGCCGCCGCCGTTGCGGCCGCACTGGCCGCTGCCGCATTGCTGCCCCAGTTGCCGGTGAACCCGCAGCAGGCCAACGCCGCCAACGCCGTCAACACCGCTGGCGTGGATCCGCTCAATGGCGGCGCGATCGCCGGCCTGCCCACGCTGCCGACGCAGGCAGCCGCATCGGCGGCAGCCACGACCGCTGCCAGCACCACTACGGACGACGCCGCAGCACTCCAGGCGCAGGTCGACGCCCAACTGCCGGCCGCGACGGTTGCTACGGCCGCCAAGGGCACTACGCCGAGCCCCACCGACACACTGGCGCTGATCGCCCAGCAACGCGCCGCGCTGCAGAACAACACGCCGACCACCGCGGACAAGATCGCCGCCGCGGTGACCACGCCGGCCCAGGCCGCCGCGCAGGATACGCGCGGGCAGGGCAGTGCTGGCCAGCAGCACGCAAATCTCGGCCAATCAAACCAGCCGGCGCTGACCCAGACCGACAACACCCAGGCTGCGCAGACCGCGCAACCGGTCACGCCATTCGCCGCCGCGCAAGCCAGCGCGCGTACTGGCGAGGCCGTGGATACCGGCGCCACCAATTCCAGCAGCGCCGCGACGCTGGCATCGGCAATGGCCGCGCAAGCGCCGATTCATACCGCGCAGGCTACCGCTGCTGCAGCGGCAGCCCGCCCGGTCATCGCGCCTAACGTCAATGACAGCCAATGGTCGCAGGCCCTGGGCCAGCAGATGGTGCGCATGTCCACGCAAGGCAACCAGACTGCCGAGCTGGATTTGAACCCGCCCAACCTGGGTCCGCTGAAGGTCGTGCTGAATGTGGTCAACGACCAGGCGCAAGCCCAGTTCGTGTCACCACACCAGGCCGTACGCGCCGCCGTGGAAGCCGCACTGCCGCATCTGCGCACGTCGATGGCCGAAGCCGGCATCCAGCTGGGCCAGACCTCGGTGGGCGCCGACAGCTTTGCCCAGGCCGGCAACGGTGGCCAACAGCAACAGCAACGTCAGGCCAGCAACGGCAACAGCTTCGGCCAGTCGACGGGCTTCGGCAACGATACGGCAGCTCCGGCCGCTCCCGCCACGCCACGCGCACCACGCACGCTGGCACGCGGCGAAGTAGACACGTTTGCGTAACGCGTGAGTGTCTTTGTTCCCCTCTCCCGCTGTGCGGGAGAGGGGCTGGGGGAGAGGGCGTGAGGTTCAAATTGCGACTTGTTCCAGCTTGAACCGCTGGCCCTCTCCCCCGCCCCTCTCCCGCCAGCGGGCGAGGGGAGACCACCGACAGCTTTTCTAAGGCTTGTCGTTCGCCGGAACAGCCGCCACCCTGCGCCGCGCACGCGCCGCCAGGCCTGGTCCAAGTGCCCAGCGCAACGTTGGTGCAAGACCACGCATGCCGGCAAGCGCCAGTGAACGGCGCAAGGATGGACGGTGCAGCCCAAGCATCTGGCGCGCCCAGGGCGGCAATAGCGCCACACCCGCATCTGCCATGGTCCTGACCGCTGGCACCAGCAGTGGATTGGCTACAGGCATTGTCATCACCAGCCGTACGACTTCGCGCGTGCGTTCGCTATTGACCAGACCAGGTCGCTGCGCATCCAGATAGGCATCCACCTGGGCACGTGAGCGCGGCACGTCGGGTGCGCCCAGCAATGCGGCCACGCGCGCTTCTTCCTCGAAATACCGATCCTGCTCCGCCACGGATAGCGGCCCTACATAGCGCAGATACCCGGCCATGAAGCTCGATACCTCCGCCACATGTACCCATGTCAGCAGGTCAGGATCATCGGCCGCGTACGGTTGTCCATCGGGCGCAGTGCCCTTGATCGATGCATGAATGCGACGCACGCGTTCGATCAGCTGCATGGCGTCGGCGCGGCTGCCATAGGTGGTGCCGGCGATGAACTGCGCGGTACGGCCCAGGCGGCCCTGCATGTCGGTTCGGAAAGAAGAGTGGTCCCACACGCCAGCCAGCGCGCGCGGATGAAGCGCCTGCAAGAGCAAGGCGCTGACGCCGCCGGCCAGCATGGCCGGGAAATCGGCGTGGACGCGCCAGCAAACTGCGTCCGGGCCGAACAACCCAGGGTCGCCGGGTGGGTTGTCGTAGTCGAGCGTCAGCCCGGAGTTGCTGCGGGTCAGCGCGCGTACGTGCGCGCCGGCGTGGCTTCGCAGACGCTGCAGCAGCGGGCCGGAGGCGGTAGAAGACGTTTTGTTGGGAGATTCCGGAGCAGCGGACAAGGTCGGTTACAGGGCGATAACTGGCTTCCGCCAGCATACACCCTGATGCACTCCAGGCCGCACTGCTGCGTCAGGCTCCGACGACGGCTTCTGCCTTGCGCACGGTACGGCGCACGCGCGGCTTGGGCGTGGCAACCACTTCCAGTGGCACAGCACTTTCCTCGGCGCTTGCCTCGGCGACTGCCTTGGGCTTGCGCACGGTGCGGCGTGCCTTGGGTTTGGCGGCAGGCGCGGCGACAAACTGGGCCGGGGGCGGCGCCAGCTGTGCAACCTGCCACGTGAATGCCTCGCTGTTGATGCCGCGCTTCTGCGCAATATTGACGGCGATCCAGGCCGATGCCGAGTGGCCCAGCAAGTCCAGCGCGCGAATATAGTTGACCCAGCAATCCGCATTGTCCGGATTCACGTCCAGTGCAGCTTCGAAGTGCGGCAGCGCTTCAGTCGGCTGGTCCATCTGCACCAGCAGCATGGCCAGGCCGAAGCGGGCGTCCGCCTGTTCCGGAGCGGCGTTGACGATGACCTCGTACAGCGCCTGGGCGTCGGCATGGGCGCCGGTCGCGTGCTGGGCAATGGCAGCCTGCAGGACCAGCGCGATATCCTGCTCGCGCTGCTGGGCTTCGGTAAGAGGTTTTGAGGCGGCTTGGGTGGACTTTGGCATGGTGGCTCGTCAGTGCAAGATACTCCAGCATCATGCATGACCCGCCACCACGCCAATTTCGTGAGTAGACGCCCAAAGCCGAGCCTATTCGGCGGCAAGCGCAGGCGTCCGACGCCGGATGGTTAGTCGTACCGCAGGTCCGTGGCCTTGCCCCAGAACACCCGGTAGGCGTACGCCGTATAGCCCAGGATGGTGGGCAGCACGATCACCGCGCCCACCAAAATCGCCATCAGCGACTCCGGTGCGCTGGCCGCCTGCCAGATATCGATCCGATCCACTACCAGGTACGGGAACAGGCTATAGGCCAGGCCATTGAATGCCATCAGGAAGATCACGGCCGTACCCGCAAACGGCACCCAGCACCAGCGATCGTTACCGCTCGCATGCAGGTCGCGCATGCGGCGCAGGAATCGCTCGATGACCACGAACAGCCCCATCGTCAATAGCGGAATCGGTGCCAGCAGGATGATGTTCGGCAGTTCGAACCACTTGTCGAAGATGCGCTGGCTGACCAGCGGGGTGGCCACCGAGATGGCGGCCACGCCGATCGCGGTCAGCCACAGGCTGCGCCGTGCCCAGTAGATCGCGCGCAACTGCAGGGAGCCGGTGGTCTTCATGATCAGCCAGGAGGCACCCAGCAGGCAGTAGCCGGCCACCAGGCACAAACCTACCGCCACGGCGAACAGCAGGTTGGGCAGGTCATAGCGGAAGCCCGTGATGTACAGCCCCAGCATCAGCCCTTGCGAGAAACTCGCCAGCAGCGAACCGGCATAGAACGCGAAGTTCCACCATGGCTTGTGCGGATCGCGCGCCTTGACACGGAAGTCGAACGCCACGCCACGAATGATCAGCCCTGCCAACATCATTGCCACGGGCAAGTACAGGTTGGTCAGGATCACGCCGTGCGCCAGCGGGAATGCCGTAAGCAACAGCCCCACGCCAAGCACCAGCCAGGTTTCATTGGCATCCCAGAACGGCCCGATCGACGCGATCATGGTGTCCTTGTCCGCATCGTCGGCACGGCGCAGCAGCACGCCAACGCCGAGGTCATAGCCATCGAGGATCACGTAGATCAGCATCGACAGGCCCATCAACGCCAGGAACACCAGCGGCATCCAGCCGGCCGGCTGGGTCAGGTCATGAATCGTGGCCGGGTTCATTGTGCGCTCCTGGGTGCGCCGGCAAGGGCGGGTTGCATGTCGTGGTCCTTGTTCTTGCCGGCCTTGCGTGCCAGATGGAATACCACCGAGATATACGCCACGATCAGCAGCAGATAGAGCGACAGGTACATCGCCAGCGTGGTGCCGATCATCGTGGCCGGCACCTTCGATGCAGCCTGCGCGGTGGTCAGTACGCCGTAGACCAGATAGGGCTGCCGGCCGATCTCGGTGACATACCAGCCGGCCACCAGCGCGATCCAGCCCGAGAACGTCATCGCCACCAGCACACGTGCCAGCCACGGCGATGGCGCACCGTTCCTGCGCAACTGCCATGTGCCGAGCCACGAGACGGCCAGCATCAGCAGGCCCACGCCCACCATGATGCGGAACGCGAAAAACAGCGGCGCCACGGGCGGATGACGATCACCGAATGCGTCGATACCCTTGATCTCGCCATCGATCTCGTGGGTCAGGTAGAGCGAGGCCAGCTTCGGGATCGCGATCTCGAAATCGTTCGATTGCGTGGTTGCATTGGGCAGGCCGAACAGCACGGCAGGCGCACCTTTTTCGGTCTTCCAGATGCCTTCCATCGCCGCGATCTTGGCGGGCTGATGATGCAGCGTATTGAGACCATGCAGGTCGCCGGCCACGATCTGCAGCGGGATCAGCATTGCCGCCAGCATCACGCCGGTACGCAGCGAATGCATGACCTCGCGGCTGCGGTCGTTGTTCAGCCACCGATAGGCCGAGATACCCGCAAGCAGGAACGACACGGTCAGGCCCGAAGCCAGCAGCATATGCACCAGCCGGTACGGGAACGACGGATTGAAGATGACCGCGATCCAGCTGACCACATGCGCGCGGCCGTCGATCATCTCGAAGCCTGCCGGGGTTTGCATCCACGAGTTCAAAGCCAGGATCCAGAACGCCGACAACGTGGTACCGCCGGCCACCAGCAGCGTGGCGATGGTGTGCGTGCGATTGCTGACGCGACGCATGCCGAACAGCATGATGCCCAGGAACGTGGCCTCCAGGAAGAATGCCGTCAGCACTTCATAGGCCAGCAACGGGCCGGCGATATTGCCAACGGTCTCCATATAGCCGGGCCAGTTGGTACCGAACTGGAAGCTCATGGTGATGCCGCTGACCACACCTAGCGCGAACGTCAGCGCAAAGATCTTGACCCAGACGCGATATGCATCCATCCAGCTTTCGTCGCCGGTCTTGTTGTAGCGCAGCTTGAAGAACAGCAACACCCACGCCAGCGAGATGCTGATGGTGGGGAACAGGATATGGAACGTGATATTCGCGGCGAACTGGATGCGCGCCAGTATCACCGGATCGACACTTGCAAACACGGATTACTCCTTGCGGGGGCGGGCAGACTTTGCGGGGGCTTTGCTGGTGGCGGTCTTGGCGGGGGCCTTGGCGGCCTTGACGGACTTGTCTCCGCCCAAGCCAATGGCTGACGTGAGCCGGTCCTTGACATCCAGCAGCTTGGTGACGCGCGAGCCCAGGCGCATCAACTTTTCCAGTGTGGCGACGTCAAGCTTCTGCATGTCGCCAAACCATGTAGTCACCAGCAGGATCAGCCCGTACATTTCCTTCATGCGGGCTTGCGCGTGCCGGTCCTCGTCGGACAGCGGCGTTTCCAGCTGGACTTCGCGCAGCATCGACAAGGTCGGATCGATCTCGCGCCGGCGCCGTTCCTCGGCCAGCGTGCGGAAGATCGCCCAGACATCGTCCGGCGCAGAGAAGTATTCGCGACGATCGCCCGGCTGGTGCGACAGCTTCACCAGGTTCCAGGACTCCAGTTCCTTGAGCCCGATGCTGACGTTCGAGCGCGAAAAGCCCAGTGACTCGGCAATCTCGTCGGCGTTCAGCGGACGTGCCGCAGTGAAGAGCAGGGCATAGATCTGACCAACCGTTCGGTTGATCCCCCAGCGGCTGCCCATCTCACCGAAGTGGAGGACAAAGCGCTGGATCAGGGGCGAGAGCTGCATTGTCTGTTTTGAATTTTCAAGAATTTCTGAAAGTTTAAAACAAAACGCAGGGTTTTGCTGGGGTGCGGGTGCGGCGTGTTGTCTCAGGTGGTGTTGTCACGTTTCCAAGTCGGTCGTGGTGCATGCGCCATGAGTTTTCGAGATACCGGCAGCTTGAATTACTGATTGTGCGTTGGCCGACGGATTCATACAGTGGTCGGACACCAGGCCATTCAGAGCCAGACAGTCAGGAGACAACATGCACCGCACCCAACGATGCCACCGGTTCGCCTCTGCGGTCCTAGGCATCCTATTGTCCATAACCATGCACGGGACACGCGCGGAAGCGCACGATACTCCGATGAAGCTAGTCGTCATCGTTTCGCCTGGGGGCAGTGGCGACGCAGTCGCCCGACTGGTTGCCGCGAAACTGACCGGACAATTGGGACGGTCTGTGATTGTGGAGAACAAGCCGGGCGCAGGAGGCAACCTGGCGACGCAAGCCGTTGCGCGCTCTGCTCCGGATGGGGCATCTCTGCTCGTTACGTCGAATAACCATACGATCAATCCGACGCTATATCCGGACGCTGGTTACAAGCTCGAGGACTTGAAGCCCGTTGCAATCCTCATGCGCGGACCTTCGGTCATCGTCGTCCCCGCAAACTCACCTTACACGTCGCTCCAGGCACTGATAGAGGCGGCAAAGGCCAAGCCTGAGTCAATAGCGTATGGCAGCGCAGGCATTGGAACGCCCAGCCATATCTCGGGTGAGCTATTTGCACGAGCAGCGGGAATCAAGCTCGTACATGCGCCTTATCGCGGCTCTGGCCCCTCGCTGAGCGACGTGGCAGGGGGGCAGATTCCCGTAGCCATTGCGACGCTCGTTGCTGCGACCCCACTCATCAAAGCGGGCAAAGTCAGAGCGCTCGCCGTGACCTCGAAGCAGAGATGGCCAAGCGCGGAAGGCATTCCAGCTGCCGCAGAGTTTGGCATACCCGGATACGAGCATCTCACATGGCTCGCGCTGTTCGCTCCGAAGGGCACCCCCAATGACGTCGTCAATCGGTTGAACAAGGCCACCAACGAGGCGCTCACCGATGCGGAGGTGCGGCGCAAGATCGCGGACCTCGGCGGCCAGGTTGACCCCGTCGATACAAAGGCCATGAAAGCCTTCATCGATGCAGATTACGCAGTGTCCACTCAACTGGTTCGCAGTGCTGGACTGCGGGCAGACTAAATCAAGAAGGAGTTAGTGATGTCGAATGCAAGCGCCATGGCCGTTGAAACGAACGTCAAGTCGACTGGAGGGCTGCCCTCGCTTGAGATCTTCGGGCCCCGAGCAGAAATCCGCTTCCGTCGCCCGGACGTCCACAATCGTGTTCAGCCAGAGGATATCGCGGAGTTGCACCGGCACTTCGACCGTATCGAAGCGGATCCGTCTGTCCGAGTGGTGGTGTTCTCTGGCTCCGAGAAAGCATTCAGCTCCGGTTTCCATCTTGGAATTCTGCGAGGGTCCGCTGATGGTGCAAGGCAGTTTGAAGTCCTCACCGACCGCTTGGAAAGTCTTCGCGCCATCACCATTGCAAAGGTGAATGGTCCCGTCTACGGTGGTGCGACCGACCTGGTCATGTCTTGCGATTTCCGCTTGGCACGCGTGGGCGTTCAGATGTTCATGCCCGCGGCGAAGCTCGGACTTCACTACTATCCCCACGGAATCCGGCGCTGGGTAAGCCGTCTTGGTTTGGCAGGCGCGAAGAAGCTCTTCTTGACGTCGAGCACGATCGGCTATGCCGAAATGCTGGAAATTGGCTACCTCGACGAGGTGCATGATGGCGAACGCCTGGACCACGCGGTAGACACGCTTGTTGAGAAGCTCCTGGCCCAAGCGCCCACGGTGTCCGCGCGAATGAAGCAAGTGCTCAACGCCGCCGCTCGCGCGGAGTACGACGACGTCTATGCCAGGGAAGGCTTTGACATGAGCCTCCAGAGCCAGGACCTGCGCGAAGGTCTCTCGGCTTGGGCCGAAAAACGCGCACCGAACTTCAAGGGTGCATGATGATGGAGAATCTTCAGTTGACTGCGCAGCGCCCGCTCGCGGGCGTCAGAGTTCTCGAACTGTCGCAGATCATGGCCGGTCCAATCTGCGGCCTCATGCTCGCGGATCTTGGAGCTGAGGTCATCAAGATCGAGAAGATCAAAGGTGGCGATGATGCGCGTGCCTTTAATAACTCGGGTAAGCCGAACGAGATGCCGGCATCTTTCCAGATGATTAATCGAGGAAAGAAGTCAGTCGCGATGGATATTCGAACAAAAAAGGGGCGAGAGCTGCTGCTGAAGCTGGTAGAGGCCGCGGACATTCTGACCGAGAACTTCAGGCCTGGTACGCTGCAACGCCTTGGACTGGGACCGGAGGTCCTCAGAAAGGCGAATCCACAGCTCATCTGCTTGTCTGTGAGCGGATACGGGCTCAAGGGCCCTATGTCCGACCATGGGGGCTTCGACCTCGTGCTGCAAGCTTTCGCAGGACTAATCAGCGTTACCGGGGAGGCAGACCGACCGCCGGTGAAGCCAGGTGTACCCATCGCGGACATCAATGCGGGCGTCATGGCGGCCCTGGGTGCGCTGGCGGCATACGTTCATCGACTGCGGACAGGGAAGGGGCAGTGGGTCCAGACGTCACTGTTGCAGGTTTCTATCCAACAGCTGTACTGGTATGCCGCACTCTTCTTTTCGGCAGGGAAGCTGCCCGAACGTTTGGGCACGGCTCATCCAATCATCGCGCCTTACCAAACTTATCGATGTTCGGATGGCGACCTTGCCATCGGGGGTGGTAACGACACGAACTGGAAGAGAATCTGCAAGGTTGTGGGAAAGCCAGAGTGGGAGGTGGACGACCGGTTTGCGACGCCGAAGTCTCGATTGGAAAATCGTGGTGCGTTGGAAAGGGTGCTTAACGGCGCTCTTGCTGAGCGCACTCGCGCCGAGTGGGAGGAGGCCTTTATCGCGGCGGGCGTACCTGCTGGCCCGGTGCAAACCGTCGATGAGGCTCTGAATCATGAGCAGACCCGAGCCGTTGACATGGTAATCGACGTGGCTGATTCCAACGGTGGGAAGGCAAAGGCGATCGGACTGCCCTTGCACTTCGACGGGGAAAACGAGCCGGCGCGTACAGCGGCCCCGTTCCTCGGTGAACACACCAAGGAACTGCTTGGCAGCATCGGGGTAGAGTCAGACGACTATGCCGCCCTTTGTGCTGAAGGCGTATGCCTGGGATACGACGGCACTTTAACGGTGGCGGACCATGCCCGCGACGAATGCGCGGCGGGTCTCACCGCGCAAACCGCCTGACGCCAGGCCAGGCGCCCCCTTCAACGAGGTCATCGATTACCTCCACGATCAGGTCGCGGATGGCAAGTTGAAGGGGTTCTTGAGGAACGTCCACCGCTCGACATAAAGCGAGCTTGCGCGAGAGCGGAGGATTGATGTGAACTGCCGGCGTCGTATCGATGTCATTGGGCAGGAGCACTGAGAGCGGAAGGACGGTTCCGCCCAGACCCGCGCGTACCAATCTCAACAATGTCTGCGGGTTCGAGCCCTCAGCGACGATGTTTGGCCGAATGCCTGCTTCTTCGCAAGCCTTCTCCACAATCGTTCGAACATTGTTTGGGAGTGCCGGCATGACCATCGGATGGTCATGCATAAGCGTGATGCTGCTCGCGCCTCCCTCCGGCGATCCCGGGATACCAACCAGGTAGAAATCCTCAATGAGCAAAGGCATTGCTTCGATGCCGCGCGCGAGGTCTTCCATGAACAGAAGCGCCTGGTCGAGACGATGGTTGACCAATAGCTCGGCGAGGTATGAGCTTGGATACTCGAAGATGCAAGGTGTAACCGCAGGGTGGCGAGTCTTGGCCCGAGTGATGAACTCCACTGAGATCGCCTGGGCAACGCTGGCGGGAAGTCCAATGGTTACGGTGCCTCTCAATCCAGTGGCACTGTGAGGCGCCTTCTCCTTCATCAGACTGATCTGCTGCAGGACGCCGCGTGCTCGGCGGCAGAAATCCGTTCCCGCTTCGGTTGGCACCACTCCGCGCGAACTGCGAGCCAATAGTTGCGTCCCAAGCTCGTCCTCCAGCCTGGCGATCTGAAGGCTTAGAGCCGACTGGGAGACGTGTACGGCATCCGCCGCCTTGGACAAGCTGCCCAGTTCGACGACGGCGACGAAGTAGCGCAATTGCCGAAGTTCCATTCCTGTATGAGATCGGTTTTCGGGAAATATTGCCCGGTTTCGACGCACCGCGCTACTCGGGTTGGCCCGCGCTTTAGGACAGGTCCTCGCCCGCGAGTGCCTATCTACCGGGGCAGGAAACGATAGTTCCGATGGCTCAGACGAGAGGTAGATGGGATCAGGGAGGTTCGACCGAGCCCGCGCCTGGCATGGGGATGGTTGTGCTTAACCGTTGCCGTGCATGTGGCATTGAGCTGCAATGTCTAAAGGAGGGGCAACGAAAACGTCGAGCTCCGCGGCGGATGCTCGGCATCGGCGTCGCTGCCCGTGGTTGCGGGTAACGATTGCAGGTGTTCTGTTCCAAGCGCGCCAAGAGGGTGGTTTCCCTGGCTTCCCCATAAGTTGGAAAAGAACGCGTCCACAGTCGTTGAAGCGATCGAACTTGCATCCGTCACTCGCCATCCGGGGGCAGAATCCTTGTCAATGATGAGGGCGCGCACGCCTTCGATGAAGTCTCCGTCCGTGAAGGCGTGACAGGCGACGTTCAACTCCATTTGGAAGCAGGCAGCCAGGTCGAGTCTCCGACCGCGCCGAAGCATTTCCCGCGTTACTTCGGTCATAAGTGGGGACCGAGACCGTAACGTTCGGAGCGTCTGCTCTTCCCACGAGCCACCGTCGGCCTGCAACCGATCCATGACGTCAGCGAGAGAGCGCTCCGCGTTGAAGTGGCGAACGATTTTCGGGAGATTCTGGAGTAAAGCCGGCGCGGCTTCTGTTCCGAGCGCCTGCGTGGGGATGAATGCCCGTTTCAGGTCGCCCAGCGGGTCGCCTTGCCATTGGATCTCCGCTAGACGCGGCACGACGTCGTCGACTACTGCGACGTCGACGACCGCATCTGCCAAACCGCACAGCACAGCATCAGCACCGCCGATTGTCGAGCCAGTCATCCCAAGATAGAGAGAAATCTCGACTGGCATCTTCGACAGGAACCAGCTTGCGCCGACATCCGGGACCAAACCAATCCCGGTCTCAGGCATGGCAATCTTCGACCGGTGGGTAACGAGGCGAAGGTGGGCGCCCTGTGAAAGCCCCATTCCACCCCCCATGACAATCCCGTCCATGAGTGCGACGACTGGCTTGGGGTAGCGGTGGATTGCGAAGTCCAGGCGATACTCGTCAATGAAGAACCGCTGATAGTCAGCTGTTCCCGACACATAGCTGTCGTAGAGAGCCTTGATGTCTCCACCGGCGCAGAACCCCTTTTCTCCAGAACCCCGAAGCAGAACCGCGACGATGTCGGGCTGCGTCTTCCACGCGCTGAGACGCGTCGATATCTGCAGGACCATGGCGTGAGTCAGCGAGTTCAGCTTGCGAGGCCGATTCAGTGTGACAATACCGACGCCATTCACGACGTCAAAAAGTACGTCGGAATTGGATGCACCGTCACTACCGACGGAGTGTTGGCGTAAGGGATCTCTCATTGTCGTTTCCTTTAGTCGCCTTTCCAGGTTGGAGAACGCTTCTGCAGGAATGCGGCTACTCCCTCCCGCTGATCGCTTCCCTCAAACAGGTCGACAAATCGTTCGCGTTCCACGGCGAGTGCAGGTCCCCTGGATACCCCCTCGCGCGCCTGGTGAATCAGTCGTTTGCTGTAGGCAGTTCTGCCAGTCCTTCTGCATTGAACGCGTTCGCAGGCGGGCGATTCAGTACGAGAACCGCGGTGTGTCCCTCAAAGTTCAGGTCGATCATTCCTTGGCCTCGTACTGTCGAATAACTGCGGAGAAGTCAAGCTGTGCATCACCACGCTGGGCCATCATCTGATACATCTGTTGGGCTTGGCTGCCCATAAGAAGCGCCTGATCGACGCCGCGTGCGGCATCAACGGCCAATCCGAGATCTTTGAGCATGAGGGCCGCGCCGAAGCCACCGGAGTAGCCGCGAGACGCGGGCGCTCCTTCAAGAACGCCAGGGTAGGGGTTACACGTGTCGGATGCCCAGCAACGACCGGTGGATGTGTTGATGATCCCGGCGAGCTTTTGGGCATCGATTCCCAGTTTGGCGCCGAGTGACATGGCTTCTGCGACGCCCACCATTGAGATGCCTAGCACCAGGTTGTTGCACAGCTTTGCCGTCTGCCCGGTACCGACGTCCCCGCAGTGGACCACATTTCTGCCCATTGCTCCCAGGACAGGTTTGATCGTGTCGAACAACTGGCTGTCCGCACCAACCATGAATGTCAGCGTCCCAGCCTCCGCACCAACTGTCCCTCCTGAGACTGGGGCGTCTGCCACGGGATTCCCTTTGGCCGCAGCGGCGCCGGCCAGTTCGCGAATCGCCTCGGGACCTATCGTGCTGGAATCGATAAGGGGGACACCTGGTGACGCGCCGGCCAGTACGCCATTGGTCCCCATGTACACGCTGCGAACGTGTGCTGCAGCAGGAAGCATGGACACGACCAGATCCGCGCCCGTCGCTGCCTGCCGTGGACTCTCGGCGGATTTGGCACCAGCATCCCGCAGCTGTGCCATGGCTTGTTCGCTGAGATCGAAGACGGTCACAGCATAGCCGGCCTTGAGGAGATTGCGCGCCATTGGCGCGCCCATGTTTCCCAATCCAATGAACGCGATACGCATACTATTGCTCCGAAGTCGATAGCGAATTACTTGAGGCTGATAGTCGTATTCACACCCTCATTCACCGTCTTGTCGTCGAACCATCGGGCCGTGACCGTCTTGGTTTGGGTATAAAACTGCACAACCTGCTTGCCGTACGGACCAAGGTCGCCCAGCTTGGAGCCCCGAGACCCGGTGAAGCTGAAGTACGGAACGGGCACGGGAATGGGGATGTTGATGCCGACTTGACCCACATCGATTTCCGCCTGGAACTTGCGGGCAGCTGCACCGCTCTGTGTAAAGATGCCCGTGCCGTTACCAAAAGGGTTGTCGTTCACGAGTGAAATTGCCTCATCGAGGGAGTCGGCACCCATGACCAGCAGTACAGGCCCGAAGATCTCGTTCGTGTAGATCTCCATTTCCGGCGTAACTGCGCTGAACACCGTGGGTCCGACGAAGTTCCCTTCGGGATAGCCGTCCACCTTGATGTCGCGCCCATCCAGGAGCAACTCTGCGCCTTCGCTAACGCCGGCGGCGATGAGCGATAGGATGCGTTCCTTTGCCTTTATCGAGATGACGGGACCGACGTCGGTTCCCGGTTCGTTCCCGGCGCCCACCTTGAGGGTACGGGCTTTCTCCACGAGTTCGGGCAGCCAATCACGAGCGGCTCCGACGAGCACGGCAACAGAACTGGCCATGCAGCGCTGTCCAGCTGCACCGAAGGAAGCTCCCAAGATTGCATTCAGTGTCTGTTCCTTGTGCGCATCGGGAAGGATTACTACATGATTCTTCGCGCCCATCATGCTTTGCGCGCGCTTGCCATGTTGGCTTGCCAGGTTGTAGACATGGGTTCCGACTGATGTCGAGCCGACGAACGAGATCGCCTTGATATGGGTATGCGTGCAGAGATCATCCACCACCGGCTTCCCGCCGTGTACGACGTTGAGAACGCCCGCTGGGACGCCCGCCTCGATTGCGAGCTTCACGAGCTCGATGGTCGATAGTGGATCTTGTTCCGATGGCTTGAGAACGAAGGTGTTCCCGCAGACAATGGCCATAGGGAACATCCACAACGGAATCATCGCGGGGAAATTGAACGGCGTAATGCCTGCACATACGCCAATTGGCTGCTGGAGGGTGTACGTATCCACTGCGGAGGCGACGTTCTCGGCGAACCCACCTTGTTGAAGGGTTCCGATGGAGCAAGCGTGCTCCACCACTTCCAATCCGCGGTGGATGTCGCCTTCGGCATCGGCCAGGGTCTTGCCTTGTTCAGCCGTCAGAATCCTCGCGATTCGCTTGCTGTTTTCCCGAATCAGCGCTTGGAAGCGCAACATGACGCGGACGCGGGCGCCGATTGGGGTGTGACGCCAGGTGGCGAAAGCATGGTGAGCGGCTTCAATGGCAGCATGCACCTCCTGGACGGTGGCCTGAGGAACCCGCGCCAGCACTTCCTGTGTAGCGGGGTTGACGACGTTCGTGAATTCCTTCGCCTGAGATTCCACCCATTCTCCCTGGATCAGGAGAGGTACGGTCGGGATGGCTTGACTTTCGTGCGCGTGAGTGGTCATGGGAGATTCCTGTTTCAGGATGGAACGTCAATGGGGCTGGGAGTAAGTAGAACGGTGCTCGTCAAAGGTCTCGGGCGATGACCATCCGCTGGACTTCGCTCGTGCCTTCGTAGATTTGGGTGATGCGGGCGTCTCGGTAGTGGCGTTCGACACCGTAGTCCGCCAAGTAGCCATAACCACCGTGAATCTGGATGGCATCCGAGCACACGGACTCCGCCATTTCAGAGGCGAACAGCTTCGCTTGGGACGCTTCGGACAGGCACGGTTGCGAGGCGCTTCGCAGGCTAGCTGCACGGTAGACGAGTAGTCGGGCGGCATTCAGCTGCGTCGCCATGTTCGCGAGTTTCTGGGCGACTGCTTGATGTTCGGAAAGGGGCTTTCCGAACTGGATTCGCTCCTTCGAATAGAGCCGTGCCTTGTCAAAGGCCGCTCTCGCGATTCCGACCGCTTGGGCTGCGATGCCAATGCGCCCGCCTTCGAGATTGGATAGAGCGATCCTCAGGCCATCGCCGGGTTTTCCCAAGAGCGCTTCATGGGGTACCTGACAGTCCTCAAGGACGATGGGGCAGGTGTCGGAGGCGCGGATTCCCATCTTCTTTTCCGGCTTTCCGACATGGAGGCCTGGTGTGTCGGTCGGGACCAGGAAGGCGGACAGGCCACGCTTTCCTGCGTTCGGCTCGGTACAGGCGAATACGATAGCCAGGCCTGCGCGGGAGGCATTGGTGACGAATTGCTTTCCGCCGTTGAGGGTCCATCCATGTTCGGTGGCATTCGCTCTGGTCTTGAGGTTGTGAGCCTCCGAGCCCGCTTGCGGCTCTGTCAGGCAGAAGGCGCCAATCATTTCGCCGGTCGCAAGCAAGGGGAGGTAGTGGGATTTCTGCTGGTGGGTGCCGTAGCGGATGATGGGGCCGCAGCCAACCGAGCTGTGTACGCTCATGAGCGTTGCACAGGCCGCACAACCTGCGGCAATCTCCTCGACAGCAAGGGCGTACGCGACGTAGTCGGTGTAGGTACCCCCCCATTGCTCAGGAACAATCATTCCCAGCAAGCCCAAGGCACCCATCTCGGCAATGATGCCCTCCGGGAGATCTCCCGCCACATCCCAGTCTGATGCGTTGGGGGCTAGCCTTTCCACTGCAAATGCGCGGGCAGCATCCCGAATCATCGTCTGCTCTTCGGTGAGTTCCATGTCTGAAAGGCCGGTGGGTCATCGTAGGCGCAGTCTAGGTAGTACAACTCCCGCGGGCTATGCCAAAATCCGCCAAAGTTGCTGAACTCTTTTGTCGCTAGCGCGCGCAGAATCTCTCGCACATGGAAAAAGGAACCGTCGCAATTTGCTTCGTACGTCAAGCCGTTTCTGAGCTCATCTCACGCGGGGTAAGCCCGGATACGGTTTTACAAGAGGCTGGAATCTCGCCCTCTCTACTGCGCGTCGAGCAGGCTCGTGTTTCCGCCGACAGCTACGCGGCTCTGTGGCTAGGCGTAGCGCAGGCATTGGACGACGAGTTTTTTGGGCAAGACTCTGGACGTTTGAGATGCGGTAGCTTCACCATGCTTTGTCACGCAATCTCCAGCTGTCAAACGGTGGGGCAAGGATTGGAGCGAGCAGGGCGCTTCCTCGGTCTGCTACTTAACGATGTTCAGGTCCGAGTCGAGCGATCTTCAAAGGAGCGGGGCAGAGGCGGGGCCGCTCTGGTGCTTTCGCATCCTGGCGCCAGGGCCCCGAGCACATTTGCGCAAGAGACGATGCTGGTTTTGCTTCAGGGGGTTATGTGCTGGCTAGCACGTCGTCGTGTCCCGATCATGTATGCCTCGTTCAACTACGCAGAACCTGACCACAGCGCAGAGTATCTTGCGATGTATTCGAGGGATCTGCGGTTTGATCAACCTCGGACGGAACTTGGCTTTGACGATTCTGTACTCGATCGCTTGGTCCACCACGATGAAGGAAGTGTCAAAGCCTTTCTGCGGCGTGCTCCTTACAACTTCATCGTGAAGTATGCCGATGAGAGCTCAGTGGCCGCCAGAATTCGAAAGCTGCTGCGAGGTAGCCCGCCTGCGGCTTGGCCGGGTTTCGAAGAGCTAAGCAGCAAAGTTCACCTATCGGAGTCATCGCTTCGCCGGAGGTTGATGGACGAGGGGAGCTCGTATCAGGAAATCAAGGACAGGCTCAGGCGGGACTTGGCCATAGAGATGCTCACCCATACCGACACGCCGGTGGCCGAAATCGCAGATCAGCTTGGATTTGCGGAGACAGCGGCATTTCATCGGGCGTTTCGGCGATGGACGGGATCGCCGGTAGGCTCATACAGGGTGCGCTGAGGAAATGCCTGCTTCCCCATGGCGCGTTGCACACTAGCTTTCGCCTGCGACGTCACCTTGGCGTGACAAATGCCCGACGAGGAGGCGCGCAGCGGGCGACAGAGAGTTGAAGTTGCGGAAACAAAGCGAGAAGCCTCGCGTGGCCCAGTCGTCGTTCAGCGGGATTACCTTGGTTCCGAAGGCTCCGGCAATAGGCAGCACCGTTTCGGCGGGAATGATGCAGATTCCAAGGTTTGCCTGTACGCATCGCAAAGCTCCATCGAACGTAGAGACAACGGCTCTATAGAGCATCCTTTTTCCAAGGATGGCGGCTTGCCTGCCCAACAGCGCTTGAATCGCGGACTGCGCCGGCATACCGACATGGTCGAAAGCAAGCGTTTGTTCAAACGTGCAACGGCTTCCACTTGCGAGTGGGTGTCCTACAGGGACAACGGCCGCTAAATGATCGCTGCGATACGGTCGTGTCTGAAATCCTTCAAGGCCGGCTGCATTCCAACATATGCCGAGGGGAACGGTGCCCTCTCGCAAAGCTTGGACGATGTCATTGCTCAATCCCTCATCGACTGTTACTGCAATGTCGCGATGTTCCGGGACCCTCAGGAACGAAGCAATATCCTGGGGTAGCGATTCCGCCATCGATGACACGGTAGCAATCAAGCGCACATGTCCCCGGATCCCGCTTCCGAAATCCGCCAGGTCGCGGGCTGCGCGGTCAGCGGCCGCAATCAACCCCCGCGCATGAGCCAGCAGTACCTCTCCGGCCGCAGTTGGAATGACGCCGCGCCGGCCTCGTTCGAAGAGCTTGGCTCCGACCGAGTCCTCCAATTGTGCAAGCCGCTTGCTAACGCCAGACGCAACCACGTGGGATTGTTCCGCAGCGCGAGCGATGTTCTGGTTCTCGTATGCGGCAACGAAAAGGCGCAGTGTTGTTAAGTCGAAGTCTCTCATCGTGTGAACCGCAATAACTGCCGAATAATCAACTTAGGCATTCCCCTAGGTGGTGGCTGGTTGCTGTATGACTGCTCAGCCGTTCCATTTCGTCACGATAGCCTACACGAAAGATCGCTGTTCCTTCTGCTGTTAACACCATAAATTTCAGGCCAACCACGCAATTTCATCGAAACTACATATGGTTGCCACGTTCCCACCGCGCGCTGTGATCCGTGAAGTTGGCCTACGCGACGGTCTTCAGAGCATTCAGACAATTCTGCCCACCGACCGAAAAAAGGACTGGATCCGGGCGGCCTACGGCGCGGGACTCAGAGAGTTGGAGGTCGGGTCCTTTGTGCCAGCTCGCCTGCTACCCCAACTCGCCGATACGGCAGAAGTCGTAAGTTTCGCCCGCACTTTCCCGGGTCTTTTTGTTTCGGTTCTCGTGCCAAATCTCCGCGGGGCGGAGAACGCTATCGCTAGTGGTGCGGACTTGATGATTGTGCCCTTGTCTGCAAGTCACGAGCACAGCCTGGCAAACCTGAGAAAGTCGCCCGATGAAGTGGTGGCAGACGTCGGCAGAATTCGGGCCGCACGAGATGCTGCTGGTTCGAAGACGATTATCGAAGGAGGAGTTGGGACAGCATTCGGCTGCACGATTCAAGGGGAAGTGCGACCCGAGGAAGTACTTCGGCTGATGAAAGCGCTGCTCGATGTAGGCGCTGATCGCGTCTGTCTTGCCGATACGGTCGGCTATGCGGATCCATTGATGGTCATGGACTTGTTCGAGCGAGCCCGTGATATCGCTGGTGACAGGCTTTGGTGTGGTCACTTTCACGATACTCGGGGTCTGGGACTCGCCAATGTGTTTGCCGCTCTTCAGGCAGGCATCACTCGCTTCGATGCTTGTCTGACTGGCATTGGTGGCTGCCCGCACGCACCTGGCGCCAGCGGAAATGTGGCCACCGAGGATCTGGCCTACATGCTTGAAAGCATGGGCATTCAGACCGGAGTCGACATCCCCGCGTTGTTGGCACTGCGCGAGCAGATTGCTGGCTGGCTGGCAGGCGAATGCATGCATGGAGCCTTGTGGAAAGCTGGTCTTCCGAAAACCTTTGGTGCAACCAGAATCACCGCAGTAGCTTGAGAGACGAAATGGATTACGAAGCGAAGCAGTCTGACGGAAAGGGTCTTCCGTTGGCCGGTGTGCGTGTGCTGGAGTTTTCGCACATGGTCATGGGCCCAACATGCGGGATGATCCTTGCCGACCTTGGCGCGGAGGTTATCAAGATCGAACCGCCTGGCGGAGACAAGACGCGGAACCTCCTCGGCGTCGGCATTGGGTTCTTCCGGACGTTCAACCGCAACAAGATGAGTGTTGTACTCGACATTCAGACTGAAGAGGGACGAGCCGCCGCGGCGGAGCTTGCGGAGCAGTGCGACGTTCTGATCGAGAACTTCCGCCCGGGTCTGATGCAGAAGTTCGGCCTCGACTATCAAACGCTTTCCAGGAAAAACGCTCGGCTGATTTACGTAACCCACAAAGGTTTCTTGCCGGGCCCCTACGAACACCGGTTGGCCCTGGACGAAGTGGTGCAGATGATGGCTGGCTTGTCCTACATGACAGGACCCGTAGGTCAGCCACTGCGGGCCGGCACGTCCGTAAACGACATCATGGGTGGGATGTTCGGCGCGATTGGCGTCCTTGCCGCGTTGCGTGAACGAGACCAAACGGGGCGTGGCCAGGAAATTCAGAGTGCACTGTTTGAAAATTGCGTGTTCCTGTCGGCGCAGCACATGCAGCAGTACGCGATGACGGGCGAAGCTCCGCCACCGATGCCCGCTAGAGCGCAAGCCTGGAGCATCTACGACATCTTTACGCTAGCAGAAGGTGAGCAACTTTTCATCGGTGCTGTCAGCGACAAACAGTTTGTCGCACTGTGCAACGTGCTGGGTCATCCTGAACTGATAGCCCGGCCCGAGTACGCAGACAACTCGCTTCGCGTCGCAGCACGTCCCATGATGCTCCAGGAACTTGGCGAAATCCTGAGTGGAATGTCTGTAGCGGACCTGGCGCCCAAGCTTGAGGCTGCCGGAGTGCCATATGCGCCCATTGTTCGTCCAGATCAGTTGATCGAGGATCCGCATCTGAAGGAAAGCGGCGGCCTGGTTCCAATGCAGGTCGAGGACGGCACTACGGCGCCGGTTGTTCTTTTGCCTTTGACCATGGACGGACGCCGCCCCGGTGTACGCAGGCCGCTACCAAGTGCTGGCCAGCACAACGACGAAATCTTGTCGCGCCTGCGCTCGAGAGTCTAGGTCTGGCTTAGCCCCCACCACACAAAATAAAATCAGGAGACAACCAATGCTTTCGCGTTCTACGTGGCGGCCGTCCCTCGGCCGTCGCAAAATGCTCTCGGCTATCGCCGCAGGCTCCCTTGCGGCACTGCTGGCGGGCATGTTCAGCTTTCCGGCCGCTGCACAGAGCGGCAAGCCCGTGCGCCTCATCTTGCCTTTGAGCGCGGGGTCCGGCACCGATACGATTGCGAGAGCTGCAGGGCCTGCACTCAGCAAGGCCATGGGACAGCCGGTCGTAATCGAGAATCTGCCGGGCGCAGGTGGCGTTACTGGAACTGCCCAAGTTGCCAAGGCTCCGCCCGATGGCGCAACGCTGGGCCTGGTGTCCAACAATCACGTCATAAATCCGAGCGTCTACAAGTCGATGCCGTTCGATGCGTTGAAGGACATCACTCCTATCAGCATCATCGGGGCTGTGCCATTTGTTCTGGTGGTCAATCCAAAGGTACCCGCGAAAAACATGAAAGAGCTTGTCGCTCTCATGAAGGGAAAACCCGATGGATTCAACATTGGCTCGTCAGGAAACGGGACCATTCTGCACCTGGCAGGCGAAATGTTCTTGTTTGAGGCTGGCGTTAAGGCGCGTCACATCCCTTACAAGGGAACCGGCCCAATGATCACCGACATCATGGGCGGGCAGGTCGAGATGGGCGTTGTTGCACTAAACGCGGTACTGCCGTTTCTCAAGGCAGGAAGCTTGCGCGCGATTGGGCTGCTAAGCGATAAGCGCTCTGCCGCGGCTCCCGATCTTCCTACGCTCGCGGAACAAGGACTTCGGAACTTCAACGTTGAAGGATGGATTGCAGTGATTGGGCCTGGCGGAATGAAGCCGGCCGACGTGAAGCGCGTTCATGACGCCTTTGCAGCGGCCTTCTCGAGCCCCGAGGTCTTGGAAGCAATGGAGAAGCAAGCAACCAGCGTTAATCCGAGCACTCCGGAAGCCGCGGCCAAATACTTCAAGTCCGAAGCTGAGCGCTATGCCGCGCTTGTCAAGAAAGCCAACGTGACCATCGAGTAGCACAGTTGTTGTCTCATTACCAGAAACAGGAAATCAGCATGTCCCTATATCAGCTCGGCGAAAACTCGCCTTCCGTCTCCGAATCGGCGTTTGTTGCCGGCGAGGCCACCGTCATTGGCCGCGCGGAGATCGCAGAGCAAGTTACCGTCTGGCCGGGCGCTGTCATTCGAGCTGACAATGAACCCATCACGGTCGGACAAGGTAGCAACATTCAGGAAGGCGCTGTTCTGCACACAGATCCTGGTATTCCCCTCGTCGTGGGCGCGAACGTCAGCATCGGGCATCAGGCAATGCTTCACGGTTGCACCATTGGGAGTGGCTCTCTAGTCGGCATCCAGGCCGTCATTCTGAACAAGGCGGTAATCGGCGAGGACTCGCTGGTAGCGGCTGGGGCCCTCGTAACGGAAGGCAAAAGCTTTCCTCCCCGGTCACTCATTCTCGGCTCACCTGCAAAGGCAGTACGAGAGCTTTCGGACGAGGAGGTTGCCAACCTCCGTGCCAACGCTGCTGACTACGTCAAACGCGGCGCCACCTACAAGACTTCTCTGAAGAAGATCGTATAGGCCGGTCCGCTTTCCATTAGCTCCTTTACTCGACTTCGGTTCGGAACCTCCCGAACCGAAGCGCCCCCGCCTGCGCGTCGCGGTCTCAAGTTCTTCCAGAATCATTCGTTTTGTAAAACAAGGGCACTCGCAAACGTGCCCGTAACAGGAGGAGACATGAAGAAAGGGTTGTCGTTTTTCGCAATACTCGTTGCATCCGCGCCAGCAGCATGGGCCCAGTCGTCTGTAACGCTATATGGCGTCGCCGATGCGGGCCTGGAGTACCTGACGCACACGAATGCTGCTGGCAATAGCCTCGCGCGCGTGACGTCGGGCACCATGTCAGGGTCGCGCTGGGGCTTGCGCGGTACCGAGGATCTGGGTGGCGGGCTCCGCGCGGTATTTGCACTGGAAAGCGGATTTGAGCTCGATACTGGCGTATCGTCGCAGGGTGGCCGGCTCTTCGGGCGCCAAGCCCTTGTTGGTCTCGAAAACCAGTGGGGACGCCTGACATTCGGTCGGCAACAGAATGCTTTCTACGATCTGCTGATCAACTATGACCCAATGGTGCTGGGCGGCAAATACTCCGCGCAACTCGTTGAGCCAAATTTCGTTGGTCGATACGACAATTCTGTGAAGTACGCTGGCAAGTTTGGTCCAGTGTCCACCGTTGCCGTTTATAGCGCTGCACGTGGCACCTCACTTTCTACGGGTGGGTTTGCTAGCGAAGTCCCCGGCGACCCCCAAAGCGACCGTGCATTCAGTGCCGGCGTGGAATATGCCACGGGTCCATTCGGCGTAGTGGCTATTTTTGAGCAACAAGATGGTACCGCAGGCGTAGCTGGACAAAACTCTAGTCAGCGCGACCGACGGTTTGCTACCGCCGCAAATGCTGCGTTCGGAAACTCGAACGTCTATGTCGGTTATCGGTGGTTGAATGGCGGTATCGCAGCGCCCAAGCGTAGCGACGTGTACTGGCTCGGGTATCGCTATCAACTGCTTCCTGCGCTCGCTCTTACTGCTGCCGGTTACTACTTCAATGACAAGGACTCGGCTCGGGATCCCTGGGCGGCCGTTGCTTCGGCAAATTATGTCTTCTCGAAGCGTACGGACGCGTTCCTGACCGTAGGCTATGTGAAGAACAAGGCCGGCTCGAATCTTGGCCTCAACGGCTTCGGTAATACCATCGGTACGGGGCAAAACCAGACTGGTGTGTCCATGAGCATTCGGCACAAGTTCTAAACTGACTGCTTCCCTGCCACCTGGAAACGGCGCTCTCGGGGCAGGGATTTTTCAGGTTGGCGTTGGGCCCGCATGTTCAAGCAATTGGCGAAAGCCTGCCAGGCGCGCATCGTTCCCGGGTTCGTCGGTGAAAATGCTCGTCGTGGTTAAATTCACACGCGACGAGCGTGCCAATTCCGCGAGCGCGAATCAACTCGTTCGAACTTGCCGCTGTTCCGGTTGGCTGCTGGTGCCCGAGTCTGGCGCGGGTACCGTAGAGATTCCTTGGGCTTTGGCAGCATTGGTTTGTGCGAGCAAAGCGCTGCGATAGCCATCTCGCGTTTGAAGGCGTTCCCAGTAGGCTGCAACTCCGGGCGTGAACTGGGATGCCAGACCAAGATGCTGCGCCAACAGCAACGCGTAGCCGACGGATATGTCCGCGGCGGTAAAGCGGCCGGCGCTTAGGTACGGTCGCTCGCAGAGCAACGGTTCGAGGGTGCGAAGTCTCGCCAGAAACCACTTTGCGTAGTCATTTGCGACTGCTGGTTGACGCCTCTCTACGGGCTCGAAGCGGGAATAGCGGAGCACCAGGGTTTGGGGGAAGGTCAGGGTGGCCTCACCAAAATGCAAAAAATTGAGGTAGTCAGCGTAGCCTTCCTCATTGGGGTCAACATGGAGGCTTGTCGGCCCTGCCAAAGTACATAGGTACTGGCATATTCCCGCCGATTCCGTCATCCGTACGGCGTCATTGACTAGTAGCGGAACGGTGCCCAGGGCATTCACATCCAGGTATGAGCGGGCAAAGACGCGGGGCGGGAAAGGCAGCATTATCAATTCGTACGGCAAGCCGAGTTCCTCCAGGGTCCACAACGGTCGGAAGGATCTGGCACTCACGCAGTGATACAGCTTTATCATCGTTGAACTTGTGGAGGTGAGTCTCAGTACTGGCTGTCTGTAGGCAACAAGCAAGGCGTGCAGCAAGATTGAGGCTCGCCTAGTCCCGCGCTTCAGCAATCCCAGGGGGGGTCATGAACCTGATGGACCTAGGCGGAGCGTGTTCATTGAGATTCGTCGGCTTGCTGCTGCAGTTGCTGGAACGACAGGAGCCTGCCTGCTATGGCGCTGGCGGCGACCGTAGGGGGACTAGCCAGCCAGACCTGGCCGGGTCCAGATCGACCAGGGAAGTTTCTATTGATTGAGCTGACGGTTACTTGATCCGGACTTACGGACGAACCGGGGCCGCAGTTTCCGCATGCTCCACACGATGGCTGCAAAATGCGAGCACCGACGGCGTCGAATGCCTGCAGATAGCCTCTTTTCTGACAGTAGTCTCGTACGTCCGTAGTGCCAAACTGAAGGTAGAGGGTTACGTGGTCGGGAACTCTCAGGCCGCGCTTGGCCGCCCACTGGAATACGGCATGATACTGATCGAAGTCCTCGCGTTTTCCGGCAGTGCAGGAGCCTCCATAGGCGATATCGACCTTCACCGTTTCATTGATCTGGGCGAGAGGTAAGCCATTGCCCGGGTCCCCGGGGCGCGCAACCATGGGCGCGAGGGTACTGCAGTCAATCTCTATCAAGCTGGCGTACACTGCATCTTCGTCGCTGGACATCCAATCTTCCAGCAAGAACGCGATGCCACGGCGTTCCTGGAGGAACCGCACTGTTTCTCTGTCGGGCGCCACAATTCCTGTAAAGCCGCCGAGTTCCGCACACATATTTGTGAGTGTCGCGCGCTCGTCTATGCTCATGGCCGAGACAACCGGCCCCGCGAACTCGAATACCTTCCCTATACCTGCGCCCGCCTTGATTGCTTGTTGAGCAAGCAGTTGCAAGACGACATCCTTTGCTGTGACACCGAGAGGCAGAACACCGATAAGTTCGACGCGGATGGACTCGGGTAGCGTCATTCGCACGGCACCGGTCACAAAGGCATTGGCCATGTCAGTGGTGCCGACGCCGAAGGCGACGCATCCCAGCGCACCACTATGCGGAGTATGGGAATCTGTTCCTACGACGATCTGGCCTGGCAAGGCGTATCGCTCCGCCATCATGGCGTGAGAGATACCAGCAACGTTGCTCCCATCATCTTCAAGGACCTCCTCTTCGGTCAGGGTCCGATGGAATTTCAAACCATGTTCCCGAGCGAAATTGCGCTGCGCCGAACGCATGCGGATCACGTTTTCGACAAGGCCATTGCTGAGATGCGCAGGACTCTCGGTCACATACGACGTATGGTCCTCGAAAACGACGATGTGATCCGCGTTCTTCAGTTCAAGATTGGGGCCGATCGTTGCGTTAAGCATGTGGCTGCACATGCCGGTGTAGTACTCATGGATGAAGCGCCAGTTGGCTTGCACGAAGATGCCGTCGCCAGGTTTGGGGTTGGTCGGCGTGACTGGCGTCGAGAGTAGATGGCGGAACACAATCTTCTCAAACAGCGTCCGAGGGCGCGGGTCATCAGTAACGGCTGCTGGCGTGACATTTTTCAGATACCGTTGCCCAAACCTGAGTAGACCGCCATGCTGGAGGATAGCGGCCGCCAACGCGTCACGTCCGACCGTGAGCTCATCAACGGGAATGGGTTCCCCAGCTTCCATGCGTGCAACGAGACCGAAATCAGTGGAAGTGTAGATCCCAATATTGTCGGCATTCTGGCGGTAAATCCGTTCGAAGCTCTCTGCCACGATGAGACGGATGCCTGCAAGCTTTTCAGCAGCTGGACTGTGTTCACGCGATGACCCTTTGCCGTATCGCTTACCAGCTACCGTAACCGAGAACTTGCCATTTCGGGCAGACTCTCGCCCAAAAGGCAGAGTGCTACCGCTCTTATAGCCCGTGTACGCATAACCTCCCAGGGTATCGTCGTAGTGGCTCAGAATCGAGACAGGAGTGATTTCATCCGTCGACACATCATCGCGCAACGGTACGGCGTCAGACAGGGTTACGACCTGACCCTGCAGTTGCCTCTCCATTACCGCCGCCGAGTTGGCCAAATACAAGATGCGGCCGTGAGGCGCGAGGACGTTCATGGAGTTCTCCTGTGGGATTTCCTTGGACTTTACGTCGGTCTGTTCCGGAGGATGAAGCGCTGATGTAGCATTCCCCATATCGCGGCAGGGTATAGCGGGTAAACCCTCTAAATCACCAATCGTTGGTCGCTGAACTTACGCCCACAGAAAACATGCACCGTATCGACCCGGTCAGTATTCAATTGTTCCTTTCCGTCGCGCGGGAAGGCTCCATCAAGCGTGCGGCCGAACGCGAGCATATCGCACAGTCTGCCTTGAGCCGACGCATGGCGGAACTGGAGCGCAACCTCGGCGTGGGCCTGTTTATCCGCTCGAACACTGGCGTGGCGCTGACCGACGCAGGTGAGCGTGCGCTGGAGTTGGGCAGGAAGCTGAACGCGGATATCGTTGCCTTCACGCGCGAGGTGCAGGATCTCGGGGAGAAGGTTGCGGGAGTCGTCAGGCTATCCGCGAGTCCTTCGGCCATTATCGGTTTTCTTCCCGAACGCCTGCATAGATTCAAGCAAGCACATCCGCTTGTTGAGATCGCCTTGTTCGAACGGTCGACGGCCGAGTCGATTCGCGCCTGTTTGGACGATGTCGTAGATGTCGGTATTGGCGTCGCCGCTGATGTTCCCCCTGGCCTTGAATCGTGGCCATTCGCCATAGATCCGCTCAATGTTGTGGTGCCAGTCAATCACCCTCTAGCAAGTCGCGATCGACTCCGGTATGCCGAGATTCTCGACCATCCGTTGGTGGTGGTGCAGCCTGGTGGCGCCTTGGCCCAGGAACTACAGGAACAGGCAACCAATCTTCGGGTGCCATTCAACCAGAGTGTAGCTGTCTCCAGTTTTGAGGCTGGCTGTAGGATGGTGGAGGCTGGTTTGGGTATTGCCGTCCTGCCAACTAGCGCCAGTGCGGCCTATGCCGGCTCTGACCGTTTCGTGCGCATTCCGCTTAAAGAAACGTGGAGCAATCGCCGCTTGAAGATCTATGCTCCCTACAAGAATCCGCGACTGCGAGCGGTGACAGCGCTAATCGAAGCCCTGAGTCAGCCAGAGTGACAGCGGATATGCTGGAGTGCGATATCGGGTCTACCGGATTAGCACTCTGCGGCGGCAAACGCCCGCACTACACTCCGTCCCATAGGTCATCGCCTCGACATGCGGTGCCACACAATAGACGGAGACATGAATGCCCACCTCACTTCTGAAGCAAGTGCGCCATGCATTGGTTGTGCTGACATCGTGCGCGCTCGCTACAGGGATCCTCGCTCCGGCGCTTGCGCAAACTCCCATCCGCCTGATTGTTCCTACACAGGCTGGTTCACAGGCAGATGCCGTGGCTCGCGCCATGAGCCAGTCACTGTCCAAAAATGTGGGTCACTCCGTCGTGGTCGAGAATCTGCCTGGAGCTGGAGGCGTACCAGGGACGCAGCAAATTGTTCGCGCGCCGAAGGACGGCTCGACGCTAGGGCTGATCTCCTCGAATCACGTCATCAACCCGTTCATCTATAAGAACATGCCGTATGACGCATTGAAGGACATCACACCCATCACCGTCATTGGCACGCTGCCTCTGGTCCTCGTTGTGAATTCGTCGGTGCGCGCGAACAACACCAAGGAACTGATTGCGCTCCTGAAATCCAAGCCGGGCGAATACAACTATGGTTCGTCGGGCAACGGGACGGTCCTGCACCTTGCCGGGCAATTGTTCGCGAGCGAGGCGAAGGTCAATGTCAGCCACGTTCCGTACAAGGGTGCTGGCAACTATACGACTGATTTGGTTGGTGGTCAGATCCAGTTCGGCTTCTTGACGCTTCAGACCGTCCTTCCTTTAGTCAAGGGCGGCAAGCTGAAGGCGATTGCCGTGTCGACGGCTCAGCGTGTTCCTGGCTTGCCCGACGTGCCGACGCTCGCAGAGTCTGGACTGCCTCAGTACAACTTTGATGCGTGGCTTGCGATTGTAGGTCCGGCCGGCATGCAAGCCCAAAACGTTGCGCAGTTGCAGTCGAAGATCAAGGCGACCCTGCAGGACAAGGACGTCCAGGAACAGCTTGCTCAACAGGGCGTGATCGTCTCCACGTCGAGTGCCGAGGGTGCGACCTCCTTCTTCAAGGCGGAACTGGACAAGCACGCCAAGATCGTGAAGCAGGCGGGCGCGACCCTCAACTGATTGACTTCTCATCGGTGGGCCAGCGCCCAGATGCTCATGAATTCATCCATTCTCCCGTCCACCAGCGACTTGGCGGATAGCAACCCGGGTCGAGTGCAGGGATTTTTCTCTCCCTTCAAGAGCTACGGCGGGCATCGAGCCTTTCACGGAAGGATTGAGACCGTTCAGTGTTTCGAAGATGCCGGAGCAATCCGGGCATGTTTGGCCGAAGCAGGCTTGGGAAGAGTGCTGGTCGTCGACGCAGGTGGCTCCTGTCGCGTTGCGGTACTGGGCGACAAGATGGCACGCTTGGGGGTAAGCAACGGATGGGCCGGTGTTATTGTGAATGGTGCGGTCCGCGACTGCGCTACGCTGAGTCAGCTGGAGTTTGGCGTGCTGGCCTTAGGTGCCGTGCCTGTCCGGGGTGGACTGCAAGGCGAAGGAATGCGGGGCGCAAATATAGTCATCGCTGATATCCCGTTCCTTGCAGGAACCCATGTGTATGTCGATGCAGATGGAATCCTTATCGCCAGAGAAGCGTTGAAGGATGAAGCCACTGCCGATGGCAGTGGTTGCATCCCCTCTTGAGCCCCTCTTGATCCCATTTTGAGCCAGGTCCGGTAAACGCTGGTTGCTCCTGCTTCATCGACTGCAAGCGTAAATAAGAAAGTCTCGAACAGCGGTCGCAGAAGGAGAAAGCTCGGCGTCCTTGCGCCAGAGCACTCCAACTTCCATATCCGGAGCAGGTGAGCCGAGCGGCCTGGCCTCAATCTCCTTGCCTTCCAGCGACCATGGGCGGAACACCATGTCCGACAAAACCGTGACGCCGAAGCCATGTGCAACCAGGCCACGGAGGCCTTCCATCGAGGTAGTCCGAAATGCGATGTTTGGCGAAATCCGCTTCGCTTGCCAGTAGCGCATGGTGGACTCCTCGCCTTCGTCAACGGTAAGGAGGATGTATGGGTACTCGGCGATTTGCTTAAGCGTTGGAGCCGGACCCTGAAGCAGGGGGTGACCGGGCGCAGCCCAGAGCTGGCGGCGCGATCGGATCAGCGAGCGATGGCCAAAGCGACCCGGATCGTCAACGTTTGAAAGCAGAACAATGCCAAGCTCGATTTGCCCGCGCAGAACGCGTTGCTCGATCGCGGCGCGGTCAAGGTCGCGTAGATCCAGTTCGACGTTAGGGTAGTTGTTTCGAAAGCGTGCCAACAATCCTGGCAAGAAATACCCGAGGACCGTGTACGTGGCGGCAATGCTCACGGTCCCTTCAAGGGTGTCCAGACGAATGCGCGGTTGCCGTAGGGCATCGTCGACGGATTCCAGAATGCGGCTCACGTGCTGGTAAAGGTGATTCCCTTCCGCAGTGAGCGCAACGCCATGCGGAAGGCGGTCGAACAGGCGGACACCCAAAAGTTGCTCAAGTGCGATGACTGCGTTGGTGATAGCCGACTGGGAGACATGCTCTTCCGTGGCGGCCATGGAGAACTGACCGGTAGCGGCGGCTGCTCGAAAGTAGCGCATCTGCCGCAAGGTAATTTCTTTTGCAGCGGGGAAGGCACTGTCGACACCTGATTTCTTCCTGCGACCGATCTGTGGTTTCTGTGCGCTCATTGGTATCCGACAAACGAATAGCTGTTGTCTGAATTCGTGATTTTACGATACGAACCCGGATGCCTACACTGGGGCAAACCTATAGAAAGGGTCTCGTTGCCCTGGAGACTGTACCGTGAATAGTCCGCTTTCCCCCCAATCGCAAAAAGCCCTCGAAGGCGCGCTGGCATCGACGACCATTGACGACAAGTACACGTTGTCGAAGGGGCGCGTCTATATGAGTGGCACGCAAGCGCTCGTGCGGCTGCCGCTCCTGCAGAAGGCTCGAGATACCGCGGCTGGCCTGAACACCGCAGGCTTCGTCTCGGGCTATCGGGGATCGCCGCTGGGTGCACTCGATATGGCACTCTGGAAGGCAAAGAAGCACCTCGCAGGCAGCGACGTCGTCTTCCAGCCTGGTGTCAATGAAGACCTGGCTGCCACTGCAGTCTGGGGGACGCAACAGCTGAATCTCTTCCCGAAGGCGAATCGGGATGGCGTGTTTTCGATGTGGTACGGCAAAGGGCCTGGCGTTGACCGCTCCATGGACGTGCTCAAGCACGGAAATGCCGCTGGCTCGGCGCAGCATGGCGGCGTGCTCGTTCTCGCGGGCGATGATCATGCTGCCAAGTCCTCGTCGGTTGCGCACCAATCCGAGCACGTGCTGCTCTCCGCGGGCATCCCGGTCCTGTATCCGTCCAACGTGCAGGAATACCTCGACTACGGGCTGCACGGCTGGGCCATGAGCCGCTACTCGGGCCTGTGGGTCGCGATGAAGTGCGTGACCGATGTGGTCGAGTCGACGGCGTCAGTGGAAATTGACCCGGACCGCGTCCAGGTCCAATTGCCCACCGATTTCACATTGCCACCTGAGGGCCTGAATATCCGCTGGCCAGATTCACCGCTCGCGCAGGAGGCGCGGCTGCTGGACCACAAGCTGTACGCAGCCCTGGCCTATATCCGGGCCAACAAGCTCAATCGCATCGTCCTCGATTCGGACAAGCCGCGCTTCGGCATCATGGCCGCCGGCAAAGCCTATCTGGACGTGCGGCAGGCGCTTCGCGATCTCGGCCTCGATGACGATGCGTGCAAGAGCCTTGGCATCCGTCTCTTCAAAGTCGGCTGCGTGTGGCCGCTCGACGCCCAGGACGCGCGCGAGTTTGCCACAGGCCTTGAGGAAATCCTCGTCGTGGAGGAGAAGCGCCAGATTCTCGAATACGCCCTGAAAGAGGAGCTGTATAACTGGCGGGAGGACGTTCGCCCCAAGGTGTTCGGCAAGTTCGACGAAAGGGGCAACCAGGGCGGGGAGTGGTCGGTGCCGCAAGGGCCGTACCTGCTTCCCGCGCACTACGAGTTGTCGCCGGCGTTGATTGCGAAAGCCATTGCCAAGCGACTGGACAAGTTCGACTTGCCCGCGGACGTGCGAAGCCGCATCGCCGCACGGGTCGCACTCATCGAGGCGAAAGAGCGCGAAGCCGCGAAGCCGCGCCTGTCTGTCGAGCGCAAGCCCTGGTTCTGCTCGGGCTGCCCGCACAATACATCGACGCGCGTCCCGGACGGTTCTCGCGCCATGGCCGGCATCGGCTGCCACTATATGGCCATGTGGATGGACCGGAACACCGATACCTTCAGCCAGATGGGTGGGGAAGGTGTCGCGTGGATTGGTCAGACACCCTTTACCGATGAAAAGCACGTCTTCGTGAATCTTGGCGACGGCACCTATTTCCACTCAGGATTGCTTGCCATTCGCGCGTCCGTCGCGGCCAAGGTGAACATCACCTACAAGATCCTGTTCAACGACGCGGTCGCCATGACTGGCGGCCAGCCGGTCGACGGCGTGTTGACCGTGCCGCAGATTACGCATCAGGTAAAGGCCGAAGGCGTCCGGGAGATCGTCATCGTGACGGACGAGCCGGAAAAGTACGCCAAGACCGATGCCCTGGCGCCAGCAGTCACCGTCTACCATCGTGACGAGTTGGACGCTGTGCAAAAACGCCTGCGGACGGTCGAAGGCGTGACGATTCTGGTTTATGACCAGACATGTGCGACGGAGAAGCGACGCCGTCGCAAGCAGGGCAAGTACCCCGATCCGGCTCGGCGCGCGTTCATCAACGACGCGGTCTGCGAAGGATGCGGTGATTGCTCCGTCAAGTCGAACTGCTTGTCGGTAGAACCGCTTGATACACCGCTCGGCACCAAGCGGGTTATCAATCAGTCTTCCTGCAACAAGGACTTTTCCTGCGTGAATGGCTTCTGCCCCAGCTTTGTGACTGCCGAGGGCGCTCAGCTGCGCAAGCCGGCTGCGCAAGGCGGCAAGGATGATGGTGGGCTGGAGAGCAAGCTTCCGCTGCCAAACATCCCCGAGCTCAGTGATAACTACGGCATCCTGGTCACCGGCATCGGAGGGACGGGCGTTGTCACCATCGGCGGTCTGCTTGGCATGGCGGCCCATCTCGAACATAAGGGTGTGACCGTGCTGGATATGGCGGGCCTGGCGCAGAAGGGCGGCGCGGTGTTAAGCCACGTCCAGATCGCCCCGTCTCCGGCAGAACTGCACGCGACGCGCATCGCCACTGGCGAAGCTCGACTCATCATCGGCTGCGATGCCATAGTGTCCGCATCTGCTGAAGTCCTCTCCAAGGTGCAGATCGGACGGACGACTGCTGCCATCAACAGCGCACGGACGCCTACTGCGGAGTTCCTGGCGAATCCAAAATGGTCGTTCCCGGGAACGTCGGCCGAGAACGATATCCGGACGAGTGTTGGGGACGCGTGCAACTTCATCGATGCGAACGAATGGGCATTGAAGCTGCTGGGCGATGCCATCTATTCCAATCCGCTGCTTCTCGGCTACGCGTGGCAGCAGGGATGGGTACCGCTGACTTTGGAAAGCCTGACACGCGCCATCGAGCTCAACGGTGTTGCGGTGGAGCGGAACAAGCAGGCATTCATTTGGGGGCGCGCGCTCGCTCACCTCGGTGAAGCGGCGATCCAGGCAATGTTGGGGCAGCCCTCAGCGGGCCAAAAGGTGGTCTCAATGCCGGAAACGCTGGATGGGATTGTCCGTCGACGCGAGGCGCTGCTGACTGACTACCAGAATTCAGCCTATGCGAAGCGCTACACCGACGCCGTGGCGAAAGTCCGAGCTGCCGAGGACCAGGTCAGCCAGAACAAGAAGCGTCCTCTGACGGAAGCCGTCGCCAGGAACCTGGCCAAGCTGATGGCCTACAAGGATGAGTACGAAGTCGCGCGCCTCTACGCGGAGCCGGCTTTCGTGGAGAAGCTCCGTGCCCAGTTTGAAGGGGAACCGGGGAAGGACTACAGGCTCAATTTCTGGCTGGCGCCGCCGAGCCTGACTAAGGGTGACCAGGAGCAGCCGAAGAAGCGGCGCTTCGGCCCGAGCATGATGCCTGCCTTCAAGGTGCTCGCAAAACTCAAATGGCTGCGTGGCACTGGGTTGGATCCGTTCGGCCGTACGGAAGAGCGGCGCAGCGAACGGCGACTCGTCGAGGATTACTTCGGTCTGGCCAACGAAATCGCCTACTCGCTGACCGCGGGTCGCCTCGACACCGCCATTGAACTGGCAAGCCTGCCAGACGACATCCGTGGTTATGGGCACGTCAAGGAAGCCGCCATCAAGAAGGCGGAACTGAAGCGAGCCGACCTGATGAATGTCTACAAGGCTGGCGGTGCGACAGCCGTCTCCAATGCGAAAGCGATCGAGACGGCGTGACCTCGGAGCCGGGGGAAGTTGATGTGGAGCGCAGGCGGAGGACATATGGAAGCGAACGAAAAACTTTGCACGACGCAGCTCTTTCATTTGATACGCGCATCCGCTATCCGCATCCGGAAAGCTGCGGGGCCTAACGGCGCAACGTACGAATCTGAGCTTGGGATGATTCTGGCCTCTTTGCTCGTCGGTGCGCTGTCGGTCCGCTCAGCCACCGATGTGGCCGTCATTTTGGGTAGCGCAGCGGAGCTACAGATGTATCCGGACAACGACCTCTTTGATTGGTCCAACGAGGTGTTGGAACGGGAGGATCTTCACTTGCGTGGAATCTATTGGACGGTCCGCCATCGGTGCAACCGCAGTAGCGCGCAGGCGAAGAGGTTCAGCATGCCAGAGCACGCACGCCAAGGCTTCGAAGCACCGGTGCCTTGGGCAGACAAACTCGTCGGCAATTCGGCGGCGATAGCAGCATAGACAAAAATGCAGAACTGATCTCGCGGTCAGGTAGGAGGAGAGATGAGCATGGAAACGCACGGATCCGCAATTCCGGATACGGTCAGGATTGTCGAGGTCGGCCCACGAGACGGCCTGCAGAACGAAAAGACGCTGGTACCTGCGGCTGTCAAGATCGAACTTATTGAGCGGTTGGCTAACGCTGGTCTACCGACAGTAGAGGCGACGGCTTTTGTCTCTGCCAAGTGGGTACCTCAAATGGCGGACAGCGCTGAAGTCTTGAAGGGTATCCAGCGCAAACCAGGAGTCAGCTATGCGGCTCTGACCCCGAACCTGAAGGGATACGAAGCAGCCAGGAACTGTGGAGCGAATGAGGTCGCAATCTTTGCCGCAGCCTCCGAGGCGTTCTCCCAGAAGAACATCAACTGCTCAATCGCAGAGAGCCTGGCTCGCTTCGAGCCGGTTCTGGCCACCGCACGAGCCGACGGAATCAAAGTACGCGGCTATGTGTCGTGCGTGGTCGGCTGCCCGTACGAAGGAGATGTGGCGCCTGAAAAGGTGGCGTCGGTAGCTAGTGCCCTCTTGGAGATGGGGTGCTATGAAGTGTCCCTCGGGGACACTATCGGCGTCGGCACGCCAGCAACGGTCCAACGGATGCTGCAACGCGTGGCTCAAAGCGTGCCAATGTCGAAACTGGCGGGCCATTTCCACGATACCTATGGCATGGCGATCGCGAATATCTATGCATCGCTTCAGCTCGGCATGGCCGTTTTCGACTCATCCGTAGCAGGCCTTGGTGGATGCCCGTACGCGAAGGGGGCATCAGGAAACGTCGCCACGGAGGACGTCATTTACCTGCTCGATTCGCTCGGTGTCAAAACAGGCGTCGATTTGGCGCCCCTGCTTGCCGCAAGCGAGTTCATTTCTGCCCGCCTTGGGCGTAGCCCGTCTTCGAAAGTGGCACTGGCATTGAACGCCTTGCGTACGTGCAAACCGAACTGAGCTTCTGAGCCTGTTCGCACCGTCCAATTTGTGGAAAACAGGTGCGCTCGACGATATCCGAATTTTAGATACCAGATCTCTGAAATGATGATTTTACGATAGCGATTTGTGTTCCTAGACTAGCTGAAACACCCCCATTTGGCACGTTGACGTGCCGAAGCGGAAACAACAGATTTGGAGACCCACTTCATGTACGAACTCCCCGGCCTGAAATTCAATCTCGGTGAAGACATTGAGATGCTGCGCGAATCGGTGCGCAATTGGGCTCAGGCCGAACTGGCTCCCCGCGCCGCCGAAATCGATCATACAGACCAGTTTCCGATGGACGCCTGGAAGAAAATGGGCGACCTGGGCGTGCTAGGTATCACCGTCGACGAAGAATACGGCGGCGCCAATATGGGTTATCTCGCTCATATGGTGGCGATGGAGGAGATCAGCCGGGCCTCTGCATCGGTGGGCCTGTCATACGGCGCCCATTCGAACCTGTGTGTGAATCAGCTCCACCGCAACGGCACGGCCGCGCAGAAGGCGAAGTACCTGCCCAAGCTGGTGTCGGGCGAATGGATCGGCGCCCTGGCCATGAGCGAGCCGAACGCCGGGTCGGACGTGGTCAGTATGAAGTTGCGCGCCGAGCGGAAGGGCGACCGTTTCGTGCTGAATGGCACCAAGATGTGGATTACCAACGGTCCGGATTGCGATGTTCTGGTGGTGTACGCCAAGACCGAGCCCGACCTGGGCGCCCGTGGCATGACCGCCTTCATCGTCGAAAAAGGCATGAAGGGGTTCTCGGTGGCACAGAAGCTGGACAAGCTCGGCATGCGCGGCTCGCACACCGGCGAACTGGTGTTCCAGGACGTGGAAGTGCCGGTGGAGAACATCCTCGGCGCCGAGAACGGCGGCGCCAAGGTGCTGATGAGCGGGCTGGACTATGAACGCGCCGTGCTGTCGGGTGGCCCCATCGGCATCATGCAAGCTTGTATGGATGTGGTGACGCCGTATATCCACGATCGCAAGCAGTTTGGACAGAGCATCGGCGAGTTCCAGCTGATCCAGGGCAAGGTGGCGGACATGTACACGACTTTGCAGGCGGCCCGCAGCTACCTGTACACGGTGGGCAAGAACCTGGATGCGCTGGGCACCGACCATGTGCGCCAGGTGCGCAAGGACTGCGCCGCTGTGATCCTCTACACGGCCGAGAAGGCAACCTGGATGGCCGGCGAATCGGTGCAGATTCTCGGCGGCAACGGCTACATCAACGAATTCCCGGTCGGTCGCCTGTGGCGCGATGCCAAGCTGTACGAGATTGGCGCCGGGACCTCGGAGATCCGCCGCATGCTGATTGGCCGCGAACTGTTCGCGGAAACGATGTAAGCCGCGGAAGACTGTCATGCCGAAAATCGATACCAAGCTGAACGCTCGCTCTGAGTCTTTCAAATCCAATGCCGAAGCGATGCAGGCTTTGGTAAGGGACCTCGAGGAAAAGGTCTCAAAGCTTGCAGAAGGCGGCGGGGCCGCTGCCCGCGATAAGCACTTGGGACGCGGGAAACTGCTGCCGCGCGATCGCGTGCAGCAGCTTCTCGACCCCGGTACGCCATTCCTGGAACTGTCGCAGCTGGCCGCGTACGACATGTACGACAATGCGGCCCCCGGCGCCGGCGTCATCACCGGTATCGGCCGGGTGGCTGGCCAGGAATGCGTGATCGTCTGCAATGACGCGACGGTCAAGGGCGGCACGTACTATCCGATGACGGTCAAGAAGCACGTGCGCGCGCAGGAAATTGCCGAGCAGAACAACCTGCCATGTATCTACCTGGTGGATTCCGGCGGCGCGAACCTGCCGAACCAGGATGATGTGTTTCCCGACCGCGACCACTTCGGCCGCATCTTCTACAACCAGGCCAACCTGTCGGCCAAGGGCATCCCCCAAATCGCCGTGGTGATGGGCTCATGCACGGCCGGTGGTGCTTACGTGCCGGCGATGAGCGACGAGTCGATTATCGTCAAGAACCAGGGCACCATCTTCTTGGGCGGCCCACCGCTGGTGAAGGCGGCAACGGGCGAGGAAGTCAGTGCCGAAGACCTCGGCGGTGCCGACGTGCATACGCGGTTGTCCGGCGTGGCCGACTATTTCGCGCAGAATGACCATCATGCGCTCTCCCTGGCCCGCAATATCGTGCAGCACCTGAATCGTCGCAAGCCGGACCAGATTCGCTTGCACGAACCGCAGGAGCCGCTGTATCCGGTGGAGGAGCTCTATGGCGTGATTCCCACCGACACGCGCAAGCCCTATGACGTACGCGAGGTCATCGCCCGTATTGTCGATGGATCGGAATTCGACGAGTTCAAGGCCCGCTACGGGACCACGCTGGTCTGTGGCTTCGCTCGGATCTGGGGCTACCCGGTGGGCATCATCGCCAACAATGGGATTTTGTTCTCTGAAGCCGCCCTTAAAGGCGCGCACTTCATCGAGCTGTGCTGCCAGCGCAAGATTCCGCTAGTGTTCCTGCAAAACATCACCGGCTTCATGGTGGGCCGCAAGTACGAGAACGAAGGCATCGCGCGCAACGGTGCCAAGATGGTGACGGCCGTGGCGACTGCCCAGGTGCCCAAGTTCACGGTGATCATCGGTGGCTCGTTCGGGGCCGGCAACTATGGCATGTGCGGTCGCGCCTATTCGCCGCGCTTCCTGTGGATGTGGCCGAACGCGCGCATCTCGGTGATGGGTGGCGAGCAGGCCGCCAGCGTGCTGGCCACAGTGCGCCGCGACGGCATCGAGGCGAAGGGCGGCCAGTGGGGCGCAGACGAGGAAGAAGCGTTCAAGGCGCCGATCCGTGACCAGTACGAACGTCAGGGGCATCCGTACTACGCCAGCGCGCGGCTCTGGGACGATGGCGTTATCGACCCGGCGCAGACGCGTACGGTTCTCGGCCTTGGACTGTCTGCCAGCCTCAATGCCCACATTGATGACATGAAGTTCGGCGTATTCCGCATGTAAATCGTCCAACGCCATGCCGAACTCCTTTGCCATGAATACCACTACCCTTTCCGTGACTGTGGACGGCAATGTCGCCACGGTCACGCTGAACCGACCGGACGTGCGTAACGCGTTCAACGAGACGGTTATTGCCGAACTGACTGAAGCGTTCTACACGCTCGGGAACTCAACGCCCGTGCGGGCCATCGTCCTGACCGGAAACGGTCCAGCCTTTTGCGCGGGCGCGGATCTGAACTGGATGAAGAAGATGGCAGGCTATTCGGACGAGGAAAACCGAGCCGATGCACTGACGCTCGCGAAAATGCTCCACACGGTCTGGGCATGTCCAAAGCCAGTTATCGCCCGCATACAAGGCGATACGTACGCTGGTGGCATGGGCCTGGTGGCGGCGTGCGACATCGCTGTCACCGCTGCGTCCGCAAATTTCTGCCTGTCCGAAGCCAAACTTGGCCTGCTGCCGGCAACGATTAGCCCCTACGTAATTCGCGCGATGGGCGAGCAGGCGGCCCGTCGTTACTTCATTACAGCAGAACGGTTTGACGCCGCTGAGGCATTGCGTCTGGGCTTCGTACACGCTGTGGTACTGCTGGAGGAACTGGATGCCAAGGTGGCAGAGATTGCCGCCACGCTCGTGAACAACAGCCCAAATGCAGTGCGCGAGAGCAAGCGGCTGGTGCGCGAGGTCGCCGGCCGCGTCATCGACAACAGCTTGTTGACCGATACAGCCGACCGGATCGCGTCAGTTCGCGCCTCGGAAGAAGGGCGTGAAGGGGTGCGGTCTTTCCTGGAAAAGAGGCCGCCGTCGTGGAAACCTCAGTGACGTGAGCATATCCAGGTTGCACTGCGATTGATGAGAACAAAGGAAGAGACATGTTTACGAAGATCCTGATCGCCAACCGTGGCGAGATTGCATGCCGCGTGGCGGCCACATGCCGCCGGCTCGGCATCCGTACGGTGGCGGTCTATTCGGACGCCGATGCCGATGCACGCCATGTTGCGTTCTGCGACGAGGCCGTGCATATCGGCGGCCCGGCCGCGCGTGACAGCTATCTGCGCGCGGACCACATCATCGAGATGGCGAAGGAGACCGGCGCCCAGGCCATCCACCCCGGCTACGGCTTCCTGTCCGAGAACGAGGATTTTGCGAAGGCGTGCGCCGAGGCCGGACTTGTCTTTATCGGCCCGCCGGCCTCTGCCATCCACGCGATGGGCAGCAAGAGCGCGGCCAAGCAGCTGATGGAGAAGGCCGCGGTGCCGCTGGTGCCGGGCTATCACGGCGAAGACCAGGATGCGGCGCTGCTGCGTCGCGAGGCCGACCGCATCGGTTACCCGGTGCTGCTCAAGGCCAGTGCCGGTGGCGGCGGCAAGGGCATGCGCGTGGTGGAGGCCGGCGACCGTTTCGAGTCCGCGCTGGCTTCCGTGAAACGCGAGGCCTCGGCCAGTTTCGGCGACGACAAGGTGCTGGTCGAGAAATACCTGACCCGTCCGCGTCATATCGAAATCCAGGTATTCGCCGACACGCACGGCAACTGCGTCTACCTGTTCGAGCGCGACTGCTCGGTGCAGCGCCGCCATCAGAAGGTGCTGGAGGAGGCGCCGGCGCCGGGCATGACCGCGGAACGCCGCCGCGCGATGGGCGAGGCAGCGGTGGCTGCCGCGCGCGCGGTGGGCTATGTGGGTGCCGGCACCGTGGAGTTCATTGCCAACCAGGACGGGTCGTTCTACTTCATGGAGATGAACACGCGCCTGCAGGTGGAACACCCGGTCACTGAAATGATTACGGGCCAGGACCTGGTGGAATGGCAATTGCGCGTGGCGGCGGGCGAGCCGTTGCCGCTGACGCAGGACCAACTGCGTATCGACGGCCACGCGCTGGAGGCGCGCATCTACGCCGAAAATCCGGACAAGGGCTTCCTGCCGTCGACGGGCACACTGCGCTTCCTGCGCACGCCGCCGGCGGTGCAGTTCACGCGCGGCGGTGATGCGCATGGCCCCGCAGGCGTGCGTATCGATGCGGGCGTGCGGGAAGGCGATACGATCAGCCCGTTCTACGATCCGATGATTGCCAAGCTGATTGTTTGGGGCCGCGATCGCGACGAAGCCTTGGCTCGAATGTCGCAAGCGCTGGCCGGCTACCATGTCGTAGGGCTTTCAACCAACGTCATGTTTCTGCAACGGCTTGTTCAATCCACAGCGTTTTGCAAGGCGGACCTGGACACCGGACTTATCGAACGCAACCAGGATACGTTGTTTCCCGCGCAGAATCCTCCGAGTCTGGAAGTCGTTGCGTTGGCGGCTTCAGCGCTGCTTACGAGGGAGAACATTGAGCGTCGCATTGATGACGCCGACCAATGCTCTCCGTGGACGCACGCCGGTGCGTGGCGACTTAACGGTGCGACGACTCGCTTGCTTCGCTTTGAGTCTTCGAACGGTCCCGTTCAGGTCGCGCTAAAGAGCGCATCTGGCGAGGAAGCTGTAGAAACGCTCACATATGGGGGGCAGACCGCTCCATTCACTTGGTGTAGCGATTCCACGGGTATCCGGGTGAATTTGGGCAGTCGGCAGGTTCGAGGGCAGGTCCATCTTGACGGCGCTAGTATTCACGTGTTCTACGGCGAAGGTCATGACGTCGTGCAATGGATTGATCCATTGGCTCACACTGGTGATGCCGAAGGCGAGGGAGGAAAGTTGACCGCGCCGATGCCAGGAAAGGTCATTGCCGTCATGGTCGAGGCCGGCAGCAAGGTCGCACGCGGCGCCCCATTGCTGGTGATGGAGGCGATGAAAATGGAGCACACGATCACGGCTCCTGCCGACGGCACTGTTGGCGAGATTTTGTACGGAATCGGTGAGCAGGTGGTAGAGGGCGCGCAGCTTCTCTCGCTACTGCTCGATGGAGAGTTGGCTTTCCAGCAAGCTGAAGCGGCCGCATAGCCGATCGGTTCCTTGGCTGGCTAAAACGATCGCAGGCTTTTCTTCGATTCGCTGGCGAGGCCGTCTCAGAAGGGGCCCTAAAGAGACGGTCGGGACATTGCTTCCTAATGTCGCAAAACAGCCGTGAGGGACCTTGGAGGTCGGCGCGGCTGGCGTCGACTGTCAGTGCTCACTGCTGTCCGAGTACTTTGTACCCATTTACTGTGAGACGGATCGCGCTTCGCGACAAGGCTCCGTAAGTCCAGGATTTGCCAACGTCAGGCTTCCCATTAACTGTGAGATGGGACAGGTGTCCGGTCTCAAAGCTTGACCCTAATTCTCACTTCCACTGCATCTCTCCCATGGCGACCTTTGCGCTTAGTTCCAGGGAGGCTTCGCCGCCCAGTTTTGGGTAGCGTGCTTTCATGGCAGCGATCAGTTCGGTCGAGTTTCCGGCCTTGGCGGCTGCTTCGTCGAAGGCGCGGATGTACTCGCCGGTGAACTCCACTGCGTCCAACCCTGGCGGCACGGTTCCAGCGAAGTGGCCCGGGATGACAGTGGCGGGTTGCAGTGCCTTGATGCGGTCCAGTGTAGCCAGCCATTGCGTGTGCGATTCCCGGGTCTGAGTGTCGGCCATCCATACATGCTCGCCGGCCAGCACCGGGATACCGCCGGCGACGGTCTTGATCGAAGGGATCCAGACGAAGGTGCGGTCCGGGGTCGGGCCATCGAGTCCGACGATTTTCAGTTCATTGCCTTCCAGTTTCAGCGCGTTGCCTTTTAGCGGCTGGGGCAAGATGATCCGCCGGGGGGCGTTCGCACCCAGTTTCGGGCCCCAGACTTTCAGCTTTTCATCCTTGGTGGCCTTGATGTGGGCGATGGTTTGCTGCGTGGCCACGATCCGTGCTGCCGGGAATGCCGCATGCAGCGTATCCAGGCCGAAGTAGTAGTCCGGGTCGCCATGGCTGATGTAGATCGTGGTCAGCTGCTTGCCAGTTGCCTTGATCTGGTCGGCCAGCTTGCGTGCCTGCTCGGCCGAGAACTGGGCGTCGATCAGGATTGCCTCTTTCTTGCCCTGTACCAGGACTGACGAGACGGCAAAGATTGCGGCTTCGCCAGGATTGAATACTTCCGTTGACAGTGCCTGCCTCACGGACTCGTTTCGGGTGACATGCTTTGGCGCCGGGCCAGTTATTGCAGTCGCTGCGGTGGCGATGTTGTTGCCAGCAAGTAGCAATGAGACAGTGATGACGGCAGTAGAGAAGGGGCAAGCGTTTGCATTCATGTTGAATCGCTGTCTACAGGTGGAAGAGCCGTTGAAAATCTGCGGGTTGGTGATGTTGCTGTAAAGCGATCATCCGCGACCAAAGCTGCGGGTCAGTGCGCCTCGTTCAGTTCGCGCGCAAAGGCCTGCAGGTCGGAGAAGATCTGGCTGGCGTGCAGCATGCGCGAGCGGCCGTTATTGTCGAGGGCAAAGGTTGGTACGCCCTGGGCGCCAAGCTGATGCAACAGCGTGCGACCGCGAGACATACGGTCCTGAGTTGCCTGCAGAAGTGTTGTGTCTGGCTCACCCACCCGAGCGGACGCGGCCGTCAGTCCCAGACTGGCCAGTACTTCGACCAGCGTGGTCAGGTCCGTGATGTCAAGACCGTCCACATAGCGAGCGCGCTGGATAGCCTTGAGTGCCTCGAATTCTCGCTCGGGTGCACTCAGGTGCACGGCTGTCAGGGCCACTGTGGCCGGGCCACTGTCAAATGGTTGCGCACGGTTGCCCAGCACCTGGTCGCGGTAGCGCTCGCTGAAGACCTGGCCTGTCAGTCGCTCGATACGCTGGTCGTTGGCCCACGCATACGCGGCAAACTTGTCGTCCATGGCTCGCGCGCCTTCGGCAGAGAACAGGCCGGTCGGCAACAGCGTCAGTTGCAGTCCGGTCGAATTCACGATCTGCGTCAACGGGGCGCCAGCGCCATAGCACCAGCCGCAAAGCGGATCCAGCAGGTATGTCAGGGTCATGTTCGTGGGAAACACCAGTTTTTGATAGGCATTGATCGTATCTACAAGCTATTGACAGATAAATACATACGACATAAACATGTCGTATGCAAAAAGCAAACGATGCCGAGCGGGCTGGGCCTGTCGGGGCCTTGAATCTGAATCGACTCACCTACTTTGTTGCCGTGGTGGAAACGGGATCCTTTACGGCTGCGGCCGAGCGCTTGGGGATCACCAAGGCAGTGGTCAGCCAGCAGGTGGCCAGGTTGGAGAGGGACTGCCGTACCACGCTACTGATCCGCAGTACGCGGCGTTTGCAAACAACTGAAGCGGGCCAGGCTTTCTACTACCGTAGTGCGCTGATCCTGAAAGAGGCGACCGAGGCATTCGGTGAACTGGCTGAAGCGGCAACCGAGCCCGCCGGCATTTTGCGTCTGACTGCACCGTTCGACTACGGCATCGGCGTCATCGTGCCTATCATCGCGGCGTTCTCGAAACGCTATCCGCAATGCAGAGTCGAGTCCCATTTCAGTGACCAGACGCTGGATCTCATGACCGGGGAAATTGATCTGGCCATCCGGGTGGGCTGGCTGACCGAGCAGCATGTACAGGCGCGCCGGATCGGGGGCTTCGAGCAGAAGCTGGTTGCCGGGCCGCAGTGGGGGGCGGAGTTGGTACGGATCAAGACGCCGGCCGAGTTGGCAGGATTTCCGGTTATTGCAAATACGGCGTTGCGCGATCCGACAAACTGGACCTTCTCGCGCGGCGAGCAGGAGCGGCAGTCGGTAACGATGAAGGCCTCCCTGCTATTCAACGTCACGTTGGCCGTGCGAGAGGCCACGCTTGCTGGCGCAGGCCTGTCCGTGCTGCCGCACTATGTGGTCGAGTCGGACCTGAAAGCGGGGCGATTGGTTGAAGTGCTACCGCAATGGAAGCTGCCGCACGGCGATATCCATGCCGTCTTTCCAGCCGCGCGGTTTCGTCCGGCCAAGGTGCGTGCCTTTGTCGATTTCCTGGTGCCACTATTGGCAGCATGAAGCGGCACCGACGTGAGGATCTTTTCGGCCATCGAGTTTTAAACTGGGCGCGCAGCGCAACAAATTCTGGAGGTGAACGCCTCCCTGTAGCCGTGGCAGGAAAATTGCTTATTAACCGCGCGACAACGCTTCCCCAAACAGGAATGGCATGTCGAGACCATCGTTTTCTGCTCAGCTTGCTGCACTCTGGATTCTTGTCGCGGTACTCTGCTGCTTACTGGCTGCGTCGGTATGGATCGTGTTGTGGTCGGCGCTAGGCGAGCGCGTCGCCGCAGCGAAGCAACAGGCCGCCGCGGCGTGCACGGCCGTTGCATCGCGCTTTGACATGTCAATGCAACGACCAGACGAGGCTAACGTGGATCTCATGCACGCGGTGCTCGATCTGGTGTTGATCCGGACCGAAGGCGTCGAAGGTGGCTTCTGGACAAGTGAGCCCGCGCCCGGGGTGCGGGGCGGCTTTCTCGCCTATGCGTTTCCCACCTATGAGGGTAGCGGCGTCAAGCGCGACATCCCGGAAGCCGAGACCCCGCTAATTCTGCGGACCTTGAGAAGCGTCGCGAGAGAACAGCAGATGCACGCCGATGTCTTTTCGAGTGGTGCGGATGCGGTGATTGCAGTGGCGTGCCCTGTACCAAACAGACCTGACATGCTTGCCTGGATGCTTACGCGGGCTCGGCCACCGCTCGGACCGTACGGCGAGCGCGCGGTGGCCATTCTGGCGGGCATTCTGGCGGTCATTGTCGGCCTGGCCGTGTTTCTGGCATTGGCCCTTAAACGATGGAAGCGAAACCTGGTGCGGCTGGAACATGCGCTTGCCCCGAATGGGGAGTTCGAACTAGGTAATCGGCTCACCCGGCTCGGAGAGCCCGACCTGGATCAGATTGTTGATGCACTCAACCGCTTTGTAGAGCGCGCCGAGCGGATGAAGCGCGACGCGCACGCCCTGGGCGAACAGCTCGCACAGGCCGAGCGGGTCAGCACCCAGTTGACACAGGCTCCTCAGAGTGCGCATGAGAAACTCAAGCGGGCCGGCGGCC